>DASUBN010000036.1:0-5359 GCA_035763245.1 Gammaproteobacteria bacterium
CCGTGCTTGAGCACCTTGAAGGCCGCCTGGAACACGTTGTCCAGCTGACCGCGGCCCTGCCAGTTATGCAGGTTGCGGAAAGTGAGCACCATGTCAGCGGAGCCCACAGGTCCCAGGTCCATCTTTGCGGGCGGGCTGAAATCCACCACCTTCACCTTGCCGTAGACCGCCGGGTCCGCCTTGAGTTTGGCGAGATAGCGCACGGTGTTGCCGGATTCGGATTCCCCTCGCGCCGGTACCGGCGCGTCGACGAGCTGGCCGTGATCCTTCAGCACCGGCGCCAATATCTCCGTGTACCAGCCCGTGCCGGGCCAGAGCTGCACCACCGTCATGTCCGGTTTCAGGCCGAAGAACTCCAGGGTCTCTTTCGGGTGGCGATACTTGTCGCGCGCCGCGTTGGCCGGCTCACGCCAAGAACCCTGCAGTGCCTGGTTAAGAGCGGCGTCGATACCGCCGTCGTCAGCGGAGAAGGCGGGCGCGGCGAACGCGAGCGCGCCGAGGAGAGCGGAGGACAAGGCGAAGGTTTTCAGCATCGCGGCACCTTATTGTCTGGGTTTCACGAACTTCAGGGTCATGCGATCGCTCTCGCCGATGGCCTTGAGGGCGGGATCCTGGCCGTCCCAATCCGGGAGCAGGCGGTGGATGTTCACCGATTCATCGTCCTTGGGATTGGCGTTGATCTCGGAGGCGCCCGCCAGCAGGAAGCCGGCCTTTATGCCGGAGGTGATGACGTAATCCTCCGGGATGCGGTGCAGGCTCATGGCGGCGGTTGGGCCGTCCATGTAGGGCCGCGCGCGGTGCTCCACCACGCCGAACACGCCGCCCGGCTTCACCACCTTGTAGGCCGCCTGGAACACGGCGTCCATGGTGGCCGGGCTGTCGATGAGCCAGTCGTGCAGGTTACGGAAGGTGAGCACCATGTCGGCGGAATCCGCGGGTCCCAGGTCCACTTCCTTCGGTGGCGAGAACTCCTCGAGCTTCACGTCACCGAACTCGGCTTCGTGATCCTTGAGCATGTCCGCGTACTTGCCCGTGGTCTTGCCGACGGCCTCGATGAGATGGCCGTGGTCCTTGAGCGCCGGCGCCAGGATCTCGGTGTACCAGCCGCCGCCGGGGGCGAGCTCCACCACGGTCATGCCGGGTTCGAGACCGAAGAACTCCAGAGTCTCGATGGGATGGCGGTATTGATCGCGGGCCTTGTGGGCGGCGGAGCGCCAGCTCCCGGCCGCCGCCTGGTGCAGCAGCGTGTCCATGTCCGAGGCCGCCAAGGCGGCCAGGGCCCAGGCCGACGAAAACACCGCCACTGCCAGGGGAATCGCTCGTTTCATGGCTTGACTCCAGGTCGAGAGGCCAAATATTAGTCCCGGGACTCGGCTTATGCAGCCGGATATGGTAAAAAGTGCGCCGCTTCCGGGCCTTATGGGCCTTCCGTCTTCCCATCGCGGCCTTAAGGTTTGGAGTCCATGAGTCACGAGAGGTTCAATTTCGTCCTACGCGGCAGCCGCATGATCACGCCACGGGTCATGCAGCTCGACCTCTACCGCGAGGACGGCAAGCCCTTCAGCTACGTACCGGGTCAGTTCATCACCCTGCACATCCCCTGGCACGACATGATGGAGCTGCGCCGCAGCTACAGCGTGGCCACCATCCCCGGGGAATCCGGCGATGTGCAGATCGCCGCCACCCACGTGGAAGGCGGGCGCGCCACCGGCGTGCTGTTCGGCCTCAAACCCGGTGACAAGGTGGCGGCCACCGGCCCCTTCGGCCGCTTCGTGCTGCGGGAGGATCCGCCTTGCCGTTATCTGCTCATCGCCACCGGCACCGGCGTCTCGCCCTACCGGGCGATGCTGCCGCAGCTAAGGCAGCTCCTGGACAGCAAGAACTACACTGCCGCGCTCATGCTGGGGGTGCGCGGGCCGGACGAGCTGCTGTTCGGCCCCGACTTCATCAAGTTCGTGGCGGGCAACCCGGGCTTCCAGTTCGTGGGCAGCCTCAGCCGCCGCCTGTCGGAGCCGGCGCTGGCCCATGAGCGCAAGGGCTACGTGCAGGACCACCTGATGGAACTCAACCCGGACCCCAAGAAGGACATCGTCTACCTGTGCGGCAATCCGGACATGATCGACACCGCCGTGGAGCGCCTCAAGGCGCTGGGATTCGACAATACGAATCTACGGCGGGAAAAGTACGTTTCTTCCAACTGAGACGCTGCGGCGGCCTTTCGGCCGCCGCGGTTTCCTCCGATCAATCTTTCAATCTTCGATACTTGATGCGATGGGGTTGGTCGGCATCCGCGCCCAGGCGGCGCTTGCGGTCCGCCTCGTAGTCCGCGTAGTTGCCCTCGAACCACACCACCTTGCTGTCGCCCTCGAAGGCGAGGATGTGGGTGGCCACGCGGTCCAGGAACCAGCGGTCATGGGAGATGACCACGGCGCAGCCGGGGAAGGCCAGCACCGCTTCCTCCAGCGCGCGCAGGGTCTCCACGTCCAGGTCGTTGGTGGGCTCGTCCAGCATCAGCACGTTGCCGCCGGCCTTCAGCACCTTGGCCAGGTGCACGCGGTTGCGCTCGCCGCCGGAGAGCTGGCCCACCATCTTTTGCTGGTCGGTGCCGCGGAAGTTGAAGCGCCCCACGTAGGCACGGGACGGGGTGGTGTAGCTGCCGACGGTGATGAGGTCCTGGCCGTCGCTGATCTCCTCCCACACGGTCTTGTCGTCCCGCAGCGTGTCGCGGCTTTGGTCCACGTAGGCGATCTTCACCGAGGGGCCGATGCGCAGCTCGCCCGCATCCGCCTTCTCCTTGCCTGCCATCATGCGGAACAGGGTGGTCTTGCCGGCGCCGTTGGGGCCGATGACGCCCACGATGCCGCCGGGGGGGAGGTTGAAATTGAGATCGTCGAAGAGCAGCCTGTCCCCGAAGGCCTTGCGCAGGCCCTTGCCCTCGACCACGAGGTCACCCAGGCGCGGACCCGGCGGGATGTACAGTTCCTGGGTCTCGTTGCGCTTCTGGAACTCCTGGGACGACAGGTCCTCGAACTTGGCGAGGCGCGCCTTGCTCTTGGCGTGGCGGCCCTTGGGGTTGGTGCGCACCCATTCGAGTTCGGCCTTCATGGCCTTGATGTGGGCGGTCTCCTGCTTCTCCTCCATCTCCAGGCGCTTCTCCTTCTGCTCCAGCCAGGAGGAGTAGTTGCCCTGCCAGGGGATGCCATGTCCGCGGTCGAGCTCCAGGATCCAGCCGGCCACGTTGTCCAGGAAGTAGCGGTCGTGGGTCACGGCCACCACCGTGCCGGTGTATTCCTGCAGGAAGCGCTCCAGCCAGGCCACGGACTCGGCGTCCAGGTGGTTGGTGGGCTCGTCCAGGAGCAGCATGTCGGGCTTGGAGAGCAGAAGGCGGCAGAGAGCCACGCGGCGGCGCTCGCCGCCGGAGAGCTTGGTCACGTCCGCGTCCCAGGGGGGGAGGCGCAGGGCCTCGGCGGCCACGTCCAGCACGTGGTCCAGGTTGGTGGCGCCGGCGGCCTGCAGCACGTTCTCGAGGCGCGCCTGCTCGGCGGCGAGTTTGTCGAAATCCGCGTCCGGCTCGGCGTAGGCGGCATACACCGCCTCGAGCTTGGCCTTGGCTTCCACGATCTCCGTGAGGCCGCCCTCGACGTTGCCGCGCACGTCCTTGGCCGGGTCAAGCTGCGGCTCCTGGGGCAGGTAGCCGATCTTGGTGCCGGCGAGGGCATGGGCCTCGCCGTTGATCTCGGTGTCCACGCCGGCCATGATCCGGAGCAGGGTGGACTTGCCCGAGCCGTTCAGGCCCAGGACGCCGATCTTGGCGCCCGGGAAGAAGGACAGGGAGATGTTGCGCAGGATCTCGCGCTTGGGGGGCACCACCTTGGCGACCCGGTGCATGGTGTAAATGTATTGGGCCATGGGCTATGGGTTGGGCGTTGAGAAATGGACGCTGATTATATAGAGAAGCGGGGCGGCTGGCCCCGCCAGCGCATACGAGAACCCCCGTGTTTGAAGGCGTCCGTGCCGAAATCCGTGCCGCCGCCTCCGGGCGGCGGGCTACTTTCTTGTCGCGACAAGAAAGTATCCAAAGAAACGCTCTCCGGGGATGACGGGCTTAATGAATCACCCGCCTATAAAGGCGGGTGATTCATTGCCTCCCCTCGTTACTCGCGTCCTCGGAGCCGCGCACACGGGCTGTCCTAGCCCGCATGCGCGGACTGCGCCTTCCCTGGCTTGTCCCGCTGCGCGGGTTGTCCCCTGCGGGCGCTGCGTACTCGGCGTCATCCACGGGTATGAAGAGCTCATGGCGCAGAGCGTAGTTCTTCCTACCCGTAGCGCGAGCCGAGCATCGCAGTGAGCAAGGTTGGCCCGCAGGGGTGCGGCCCAGGGAGGGCCGCACCCGCGCGAAGGCACATGGATGTGCCGTGAGCGCGGCTCCACAGCGAGCGAGAAGCGCAGGTTCACCCGCCGTTTCGGCGGGCCGCGCTCCGGGGGAATGGTTTTGGGCACTTTTGCCGAAACAAAAGTGCCTCGCTCCCGGGAGGGAGCGAAATGCAACTTAGGCAGGGATGCCTCTATCGTCCATCTCCTCGAAGCCAAGCCCCACTTTCCGGGTAAAACTGAGATAATTCCCGTCTCACATTCCCAGGTCCCAGCGACATGTCCAAACCCCTCTGGGTCCCCGACCCCAATCGCATCGCGCAGGCCAACATCAGCCGCTTCCTCGACTACGTGCGCCGCGAGTGCGATCCACACGTGGCGAGCCAGCAGGCCCTGTACCGGTGGTCGGTGGAATACCCGGAGAAGTTCTGGCCCCAGGTCTGGGCCTTCTGCGGCATCAAGGCGAGCCAGCCCTGGGACGAAGTGCTGGTGGACGGGGATAGGATGCCGGGGGCCCGCTGGTTCCTGGGCAGCCGCCTCAACTTCGCCGAGAACCTGCTGCGTTACCGGGACGACCGGCCGGCCCTGGTATTCCGCTCCGAGCGGGATGAGCGCGTAGCCTTCACCTACAAGGAACTCTACCGCCAGGTAGCGGGTCTCGCCGACGCCTTGCGCAAGTCCGGCATCGTCGAGGGCGACCGGGTGGCGGGCTTCATGCCGAACCGCCCCGAGGCCGTCATCGGCATGCTCGCCGCCACCAGCCTCGGCGCCGTGTGGTCCTCCTGCTCGCCGGATTTCGGCATCAACGGCGTGCTGGACCGCTTCGGCCAGATCGCCCCCAAGGTGCTCATCACCGCCGACGCCTACCACTACGCCGGCAAGGACATCGACTGCCTGGAGCGCATCCGCGGCGTACTGGAGAAGCTGCCCTCCGTGGAGCGGGTGGTGGTGGTGCCCTATATCAAGGCGATGCCGGACATCCATGCCG
>DASUBN010000037.1:0-2835 GCA_035763245.1 Gammaproteobacteria bacterium
GTACTCGCTACCCATCAACCCCTGCCTGGCCTCGGTGCGGCCCTGCGGAGCCTCGACCTGGGAGCGGCAACATGAATGCGCTCCACGCACTCCTGCGACGGGACCTGACGCTTGCCTACCGGCGCTGGGGCGAGCTCATGACGCCCATCCTGTTCTTCATTCTGGTGACGGCGCTCTTCCCCCTGGGGCTCTCCCCCCGTGTGGAATTGCTGCGGGAGATCGCGCCCGGCGTCGTATGGACGGCGGCACTGCTCGCGGGCCTGCTTGGCCAGGAGAGCCTGTTCCGTAGCGACTACGAAGATGGGACCCTCGAACAGCTCGTGCTCGCGCCTGTCCCGCTGGAGCTACAGGCGCTCGTGCGCACCTTCACTCACTGGCTGGGCGCGGGATTGCCGCTGGTGTTGCTCTCGCCGCTTTTGGGCCTGTTGCTGCAGTACCCCGCCGCCGCCATGCCTGAGTTGGCTTTCAGCCTCCTGCTCGGTACCTTGAGCTTGAGTCTGCTCGGCGCCATCGGCGCCGCCCTCACGGTCAGTCTGAAGCAGAGCGGCATGCTGCTCCTTGTGCTGGTTCTGCCGCTCGCAGTGCCAGTGCTCATCTTCGGCGCCCAGTCCGCCGCGGCGGCGGGCAGAGGCGAGGATCCAGCAGGCGCCCTCTACCTGCTCGGTGCGATACTAGTGCTCGACCTCGTGCTTGCACCCTTCGCCATCGCCGGTGCCCTACGCATCAGCCTGGAGTCTTGATGAACATCAGCTGGACATGGTTCCATCGCCTGGCTTCGCCACCGTATTTTTATCGGTTGGCGGACAGGCTCGCGCCCTGGTTCGGCTGGTTGGCGCTCGTCTGTATCAGCATCGGGCTCTACGGCGGACTGTGGTATGCACCACCCGATTACCAGCAGGGCGATGGATTCCGCATCATCTATATACATGTGCCGAGCGCGTATCTCTCCATGATGGGGTACACGGTGCTAGCCGTGTCTGCGGGCATCGGTCTCGTGTGGCGCATGAAGATGGCCCACGCGGTGGCCAGCGCCGTCGCACCCATCGGTGCCTCTTTCACCTTCTTGGCCCTTATCACCGGTTCGCTTTGGGGCAAGCCCATGTGGGGCGCCTACTGGGCCTGGGACGCACGCCTCACCTCGGAGCTGATTCTGCTGTTCCAGTACTTCGGGTTCATCGCCTTGAGCCGCGCCTTCGAGGATCCGCGCAGCGGAGAGAAGGCGGGGGCGGTGTTGGCGCTGGTGGGGCTCGTGGACGTGCCCATCATCCATTACTCGGTGGTGTGGTGGAATTCGTTACATCAAGGCTCGACCGTATTCGTGGGGGCCGGCTCGGATATCGCCACCAGTATGTTGGTGCCGCTGCTCGCCATGATCGCTGGTTTCACTGCATTCTTCGCCGCCTGCCTGTTGAAACGTATCCAATTGGAAATCCTGGAACGGGAGAGCGGCGCGACCTGGGTGCGAGAAATCCTGGAGGATGCATGAAATCGCTGCATGAATTCCTCACCATGGGGGGATATGCCGCCTATGTGTGGCCGGCCTACGGCGTCACCGCTGTAGTGATGCTCGTGAACGCACTCCAACCCGGCCTACGCTTGAAACGCCGGCTCGCGGAATTGAAGCGCCGCGCCGGCGAGGGAACGCCCCCATGATGCCCCGTTATCGGCGCCTGACGGCGGTGATTCTGGTGCTCGTCGGCGTGGCCGTGGCCGCGGCGCTGGCGCTCAAAGCCTTCAACAAGAACATCCTCTACTACTACACCCCGAGCCAGGTGGCGGCGGGCGCGGCCAAACCCGGCCAGCCCTTCCGCATGGGCGGGCTCGTGGCCTTGGGCAGTGTGCAGCGCACGCCCGGCAGCATGACGGTGCGTTTCACGCTCACTGACATGCAGCATTCCGTGCCCATCGTCTACACCGGCATCCTGCCGGACCTCTTCCGCGAGGGGCAGGGCATCGTAGTGCACGGTGCGCTGTCGGCAGATGGACGGTTCGTCGCCGACGATGTTTTGGCGAAGCACGATGAGAAGTACATGCCGCCGGAAGTCGCGGCGGCCATCAAGAAGGCTCGGCAACAGCAGGCGGCGGAAGCGTCACCGGCACACTGAGCAGCGAGCAACGGATATAATCGGCATATGCACAGACAAACGGAGCTGCACATGTACAAGCGTCGCATCGGCTACACGATTTCCCTGCTCACGGCTTTGGCCCTGAGCCCCGCCGCCTCCGCCGCCGACGGCAAGACGATCTATTCCGGCACCTGCGCTGCCTGCCATGGCGCCCAAGGACAGGGGACGCCCGGCATGGCGCCGGCCCTGAAAGGCGATCCCTTCATCATCAAGGGCCGCATCGCCGATATCGAGGACACCATCCAGAACGGCCGCTCCGGTGCCAAGAAGAAGTACAAGGACATCCATATGGACATGCCGGCCTGGCATCTGCCGGAGGCGGATCTCAAGGCGGTGGTGGCTTACCTCCGCGGTGACCTGCAGAAGCAATGAGCCGGACGCCACGCCAGGACGCCTTTTAAGACAGCCAGGATATGATTCCCGAATTCGGCCATCTCGCGCTGATCCTGGCGCTCTGTCTCGCGGTCACCCAGGCCTTCTTCGGCCTGGTGGGGGCCGGGCGCCGCGACCTCGTGTGGATGTCGACCGTGCGGCCCACGGCTGTGGCCCAATCCGGCTTCGTGCTGCTGGCTTTCGGTTGTCTCGCCTACGCCTTCCTGACCAACGATTTCTCCGTGGCCTATGTGGCGGAGAATTCCAACGTGCTCCTGCCCTGGCCCTATCGCTTCACCGCCGTCTGGGGTGCCCACGAGGGCTCGCTGCTGCTCTG
>DASUBN010000038.1:0-5646 GCA_035763245.1 Gammaproteobacteria bacterium
GGTGGTGATGGAAGCGCTCTCGAGACGCCTGCCGCGCATACCCATGGTGCTCATCGGCACACCCATCGTCTACGGCCTGCATCAAGCCTTCGCACCGCTGACGCTGCTGTTCCTGATTCCAAGCTACAACTCGATGTGTGAGCAATCCCTGGCCGACAACATGCGTGATGCGATCAAGAACCTGGTAGTCTGGGCCATCGCCTTCGCACTGGGCTGGGGCCTCGCCGAGACCATCCTGCGCATCGCGTTCGGCCGAATACCGGTGATCTCGCCCTACCGGGATCCGCATTTAGCGGATTCCCTAGGCGTGCTGTTCGGCAACCTGGCGCGCAACTTCGCCCTCCTCGGCGAGGATTTGAGCAGGGTGTATTCCGTCACGGGAGTCATCCTGATGCTGGCGCTGGTGCTGGTATTGCTTGTCTGGCGCATGCGCGCCGGGAGCTCAGGCGGGCGGCCCTGGATACCCATGCTGCTCTACAGCGGCGCGCTATTTGCCTCACTGCACGTCTTCACGGCACCCATAGGCGTGAACCTGCCCATCAGGGTCACGCTGCTGTTTGGCCCGGCGACACTGCTGCTGGGCCTCGCGCTGTTAGGCCTGATGCAGCGCCCGGTGCTGGCACTATTGGCCGTCTACGCGTTCTGCTTCTACCCGTGCATGCTGTCCATCGTGAACAACCAATGGCTCGCCGATTACACCTCGGACGTGAAGTCGGCCATCGTCGAGATCAGTCCAGTGGACCCCGGCAAGTTGAAGGGAACCATCGTGCTGACGGGGCCGGCATTCAATAGCGGAACTGATTGGCCCAAGGACTATGCAGGATTGTTTGACGTCTTCCCGCAGGTCTTCGTGACGTCGAAAGGCATACCCCGTCCGGCGTTCTATGTGTCCGGGTACAGGAAGGTCGTGGAGTGCAGCGCGGCCGCCAAAGGACAATCGGGTGTCTGCGCACAGCTCGATACGCTGACCCCGCGGTTCACGCGCTGTGCCACGATCAACCCGGAGATCTGCAGCGCGGGCGCGACGCCCGACGGCTATTGGCTCGTGCGCCTGTAGGACGGCCGGCAGTAGGGCGGTCGATAGTCCTTTTCCAGCATGGTGCACATGATGGCGTGATCCGAGGGCAGGCTGCCGTAGTCGCCGGGCTGGTAGCTGGACAGATCCGTACCCTTGGGCGCCAGCTTCTCCAGCCACGGCCGTTGCAGAACATGGGCGCCTCCGGCGTCGGAGTAATCGACCAGAATCAGATGGTCGTAGGGCGCTACCACGCCGCGGTTCTGCATCAACCCCGATTCCACCTCCACGTGTCCCGGCGTGAACGATAACGGCGGTATATCCGTGTCCATGAAGGCGCCCACGAGGCTGTAGTCGCCGTACATCAGGCCGATCGCCTGTTGGAACGCTTCCCGGCGGCCATAGAAGCCCGCCAGCGTATACCTCAGGTAGCGCTGGTCGAAATGCACGACGATCGTAGAACCGGGCGGCGGATCGGGGATGACCGTCGCCAATGCGGCGAGCAGTTTTTCCTCAGTGCGGTATTCGGACATCCACTTCACGCGTGCCTGCAGGCCAGTGGCGGTGACCACCACCGCGAGGACCGCCAGGACCAGCATGCCCGCATGCCGGCTCTTGAGGCGCGGTATCAAGATACAGAACACCGGCAGCAGCAAGGCTGCATACAGGAAGAACCCGGCGGCGATCAGCTGGCGCTCGTTGCCGAAACGCATGGTGGAGACGGAGAAAGGAAGATACGCGGCGCCAGCAAGGCACAGGAAGCTCAACATACCCATCGCGACAGACCGCACGGGGAATTGGCCCGTTTCAGCATCGGCGGTGGATTCTGCGGCCAGAGCCGATCCCGCCGCCGCATAGGCGAACAAAGCGGGCACCAGGGCCACCAGCAGATAGGCATATGTGAACGTCGGCACGCTATGCAGCCACACACCGGCTTCGTGCTCAAAGCCGGCGATGACCCCATGCAGGCTCATATCCATCACGACGCCTTCGCGACCGATGCCCCGCGACGCGAGGTAGGCCTGCAGCACGATGAACGCGCCCACCAGCACGCTGGTCTTGAAGAGATAGAACGTGCTTGTACCGGGATATTTCAGCCGCCGCCTCAGCCAGATCAGCGCCGGAGCCGCGATGATCAGCGGCACGAATGCGGTGTAGTTGAAGCAGGTGAGGAACTGGAACCCATACATGGCGAGAAGAGAGGTGCGGCTGCCGCTCTGCAGATGGTTCATCGCGGTCAGGATGGACGCCAGCGCGAGCACTAAACCGCAGGGTATGCCCACGGCATCGAGCCAGAAGTATGAGTTGTCGGCCGGATGAAACAGCGCGATTAGGCCGCAGGCGACGGCGAACAGCATCCTGCCGGGGAATAGCCTCCGGATGATCTCGTATGCCAGCACGCCGCGCAGCACCGTCGCCAAGAACAACACCGCTTCCCATCCCAAGAAGCTGCTCGACACGAGATGCATGCCGACAGCCCGGAAGAAGAAGGAGTTGAACACCCGGGTCTTGAATTGATCGGGCAGGAAGTTGTCCGCCCCCAATCCTATCCAGCCGTCGTTGATGGGACCGATGTTGAAGCCGTCGGGCCACCATACGGCGAGCGCCACCACCGTGAATAATATCCAGGGATGCAGCAACAGCTTGAATACCCGCATGGCGATACTGCTGGTCGCTCGGTGCAGTGCGGGGTGATCAGGCTGCATCTTCAGATTCTCCGGATCAGAACGCCGGCGGATACCGGTGCTGTCTTTCACAAGGTGGATTTTCTACTTGCTCTGGAAGTGCCCAGTGCACGCATCACGGCATCGGTCACCCGTGTTATGTCCTCCCGACTCAAATCGGGCCAGAGGGGCAGGCGGATCAGGCGCTGCCATACCGCATCCGTGACCTCGAGTTCGCCGTGGCTACGCCCGAACCGCCGCCCGCCGGGCGAGCTGTGCAAGGGCACGTAGTGGAACAACGCGCCTATGCCTTGAGCCTTGAACTCCTCGAGCGCCGCTCGCGATTCCGCCTTATCGCTCGCCAACAAATAGTACATGTGCGCGTTATGCACCCGGCCGTCGGGTACGACGGGCCCTTGGATGCACCCGGCGTCACGCAGCGGTCTGAATGCCTCATGGTAGTCACGCCAGATCTCGACGCGGCGCGCGCAGATCTTGACCGTATCCTCGAGCTGCGGCCAAAGGAAAGCAGCGATGAGTTCGCTGGGCAGGAAGGACGAACCCACATCCACCCAGGTGTATTTGTCCACCTCCCCCCGGAAGAACTGGGAGCGGTTGGTGCCCTTTTCCCAGACGACCTCGGCCCGCTCGGCGAGCGCTGGATCGTTGACGAGCAGCGCGCCGCCCTCGCCGGAGATCACGTTCTTGGTCTCGTGGAAGCTCAAGGCCGCGAGGTGGCCGATGGAGCCCAAAGGCCTGCCCTTGTAGCTGGCATGGATGCCCTGAGCCGCGTCCTCGATCACCATCAGCTTATGACGCCGTGCGATGTCCATGATGACATCCATCTCGCAGCCGACACCGGCGTAGTGCACCACGCAGATGGCCTTGGTGCGTGGGGTGATGGCCACTTCGATGAGCCTCTCGTCCAGGTTCAGGGTGTCTGGGCGGATATCCACGAACACCGGCGTGGCGCCGCGCAACACGAAGGCGTTGGCGGTGGACACGAAAGTGTAGGACGGCATGATGACTTCGTCGCCCGGGCCCACGTCGGAGAGTATGGCGGCCATCTCGAGGGCGGCGGTGCAGGAATGGGTGAGCAGCGCCTTGTGGCTACCGATGGTCTTCTCAAGCCAAGCGTGACACTTCTTGGAATAGGGCCCGTTGCCGGAAAGGTGTCCGCGCTGGATAGCATCCTGGATGGCTGCGATCTCGCGGCCGGTGGCGTGCGGGTAGTTGAAGCGTATGTCTTTCATGTATCCCGGTCTCGTGCCGGCCTGGGGCACCGTCACTCATGTTTCTTCCTCGCACTGGAGGATTCATTTTACAGTAGCGTCATCCCGAGCCGTGTGCTCTATGTACGAACCTTCACATACCCAGTAGACAAACCACATCGATGCCGGACTTGCCGCCAGGGTAGCGGGCCCAGAGTTCTGCATAGGTCGAGTCGGTGCCTGGGTGACGGCGGTCGGGGACGAGGTCCGCCAGGGGCTTGAGCACGAAGGCGTATTTCAGGATCTCCGGGCGCGGGAGCTTCACCGGTGCGGCGCTCACCCGGTCGCCGTAGAGCAGGAGGTCGAGATCCATGGTGCGCGGCGTGAAGCGCGCTGCCCCACGCTCCCGCCCGCAGGCGAGCTCGATCTCGTCCAGGGCCGCATTGAGCGCATCCACATCGAGAGCTGTCTCGAACGCGGCGACCAGATTCAGGAAGTCGTCGCCCTCAAAGCCTACGGCAGCATTGCGGTATACGGGAGAGAGCCGGATCGCGCCGAAACGCTCCCGCAGGAGCTTCACCGCCTGGCGCACGCGCTGCTCCGGCTCCACGTTGCTACCGATGCCCACGAACGCCTCGACGGCCATTATTTCTTACCACGCTCGATGATCACACCCACGGACTTGGAGCCGCTCACGGCACCCGGCTTGTTGAGGGTGATCCTGATCCAGGGCACCTTGAACTCCTGCATCACGAGCTCCGCCACCTTCTCGGCCATGGTCTCGACGAGCTGGAACTCGGACTCGCGCACGTAGCCCGCCACGCGCTTGGCCACGGCCTTGTAGTCGAGGGCGTCCTCGATGCGGTCGGTCTTGGCGCCGCGGGCGATGTCCGAGCCCATCTCGATGTCCAGCACCACGCTTTGGCGGATGCGCCGCTCCCAGTCGTAGATGCCGACGATGCTGTCCACCTTGAGTTCGCGGATGAAGACGATGTCCATGAGGTTCCTGTTCAGGTCGGGGTCAGGGAATCGAGGGGCCAGCGGGCCCGCACCGGGGTCTCGGTGACGGAGCCCGCCGCGAGCCGGCAGCAGCCGGCATAGGCGATCATGGCGCCGTTGTCGGTGCAGAACTCGGGCCGCGGGTAGTACACCTCACCACCGAGCGCCGCGGTCATCTCTTTCAGGCGTGTGCGCAGGCGCCGGTTGGCGCCCACGCCGCCCGCCACCACGAGCCGCCGCAATCCTGTCTGCTGCAAGGCGCGCTCGCACTTGATGGCGAGGGTATCCACCACCGCCTCCTCGAAACCGCGGGCCACATCGGCCCGGGTCTGTTCATCCTGGGGCACGCTCTTCAGTACCGTGAGCACCGCGGTCTTGAGTCCGCTGAAACTGAAGTCGAGACCCGGGCGGTCCACCATGGGCCGCGGCAGCTTGAAGCGCTTGGGATTCCCCTGCTCCGCGAGCTTGGCGAGGGCGGGTCCGCCGGGGTAGGGGAGCTTCAGGAGCTTCGCCACCTTGTCGAAGGCCTCGCCGGCGGCATCGTCGATGGATTCGCCCAGGGTGCGGTAGCGGCCGATGCCCTCCACCTCCACGAGCAGCGAATGGCCGCCCGAGACCAAGAGCGCCACGAAGGGGAACTCGGGCCGGGGGTCCTCCAGCATGGGCGCCAGGAGATGACCTTCCATATGGTGGACCCCCAGGGCAGGCACCCCCCAAGCCATCCCCAGGGAGCGGGCGAGGCAAGACCCCACTAGGA
>DASUBN010000039.1:0-2319 GCA_035763245.1 Gammaproteobacteria bacterium
CCGTCGCCGGTCTCGGCCACGATCACATCCAGGCCGCGGCCCGAGAGCTTGGCGAACAGCGTGCGTGCGACCCCGTTCGCGCTCTCTGGACCCGTGCAGACGATACCAGCATCGGTGAAGTCGTAGGTCACCTCGGCGCCGTAGTCGAGCATGCTCAAGGTGTCGCGCATGAGCGAGACGCCGGTGAGCTTGGCCCCGCCGACCCTGAAGCCCGCTTGGGAGAGCCGCCGCACCAGGGCGCAGGCAGCGGCGGTCTTGCCGGCGTTCATGCAGGTGCCGGCCACATAGATGACGCGACAGTCCGGTTTGCTACCGTTCTGCTGCAGGGCCCCCATGCGGATGTTGGCGGGCTGGCCCTCGCGGGACTGGAACTCCGGATAAACCAGCACCTGACCCAGCACCTCGAATTCGAACGGCGCGCCCACTTCAGGGTTATGGGAGACGCATTCGCCGATGACGCCGCCCAGGTTTAGCACGTGCAGCTTCTGGCCCTGCTCCACGCGCTTGGGCAGCACGCCTTCGTAGCCGTGCAGCGCGTTGCGATACCCCAGGGCGCCGACGATCACATCGTCGCCATGGATCACGTTCATGCGGCCGTGCACGTCCTCCAACTGGTTGTAGGCGGACTTGTCTCCTAGTATCCGGCCGGCGACGACCGCACCGTGCTCGGCGCTGATGGTGGACGAGAGCGTGAGCACGCGATCCAGTTTGAGGTTGCGGGTGACCGAAGCGATCTTGTCGGCGTTGATCCTCACGGCGCACCTCCGGCCTGCAGCGCCAGTATCTGCTGCACACCGTAGAGCTTGGCGAAGCCCGCCGCTTCCGCCGCGCTCCAGAGCTTGTTAGCCTCGCCATAGCTCGCTACCTTGGCATCCATGAGGGAATGGGGCGAGCGCGCCCCGTCCACCGCGAAGGTGCGGGGATAGAGGGTGAGCTGCACTTCGCCGGTGACATGCTCCTGGCTCGATTCCAGGAAAGCCTCCAGGTTGCGAGCCAGAGGATCGAAGAATTGGCCCTCGTGCAGCAACTGGCCGTAGAGGTTGCCGAGGGTGTCCTTCCAGAAGAGCTGCTTGCCCGAGAGCGTCAGCTTCTCCAGTTCACGGTGGCTGCCGATGAGGATATGGGCCGCCGGCGCCTCGAAACCGACGCGCCCCTTGATGCCGAGGATGGTATCGCCGAGATGCACGCCGCGACCGATGCCGTAGCGTCGGCCCAGGGCGTTGAGCTCCGCCACCAGTGCCACAGGGTCCAAAGTCTTGCCGTCGAGCGACTTGGGCACCCCTTGTTCGAACACGAGCTTGAGCTTTTGGGGCGTTAGTTTGGTGGCGTCAACCTCCCCCCCTGGGAACGCCGCCTGGGGCAACTCGCTCCAGGAATCGAGGGTCTCGCGGCCGCCGACGGAGGTGCCCCACATGCCTTCGTTCACCGAGTACTGCACGGTCTTGGCAGGGAATTCGAAGCCGTGCTGCTTCAGGAACTCCATCTCCTCGGCACGGCTGAGCGCGAGGCTCCGGATGGGCGTGATGAGTTCCAGTTCCGGTGCGAGCGCCCGGAAGGCCACATCGAAGCGCACCTGGTCGTTGCCGGCGCCGGTGGAGCCATGGGCCAGCGCCGTGGCGCCCACCTCTTTCGCCACCCGCACTACGCTCGCTGCCTGGCAGACCCGCTCGGCGGAGACGCTGAGGGGATAGAGGTTCCCGCGCAGCACGTTGCCGTACACGAGATGGCGCAGGTAGCGGCCGTAGAGTTCGGCGCGGGCGTCCAGGGTCACGTGGGCCTTGGCCCCGAGCTTGGGCGAGAGCGCCTCGATGCGAGCCAGCTCCTTGGCGTCGAAGCCGCCAGTGTTCACCGTGACGGTGGTGACCTCCCAGCCCTGCTCCTTGAGGTGCACCACGCAGAAGGAGGTGTCGAGACCGCCAGAGAAGGCCAATGCCACATGCTTCTTCATCTATCCGCTCCTACTTCGCCGTGTTCCACAGTGCCCGTTCGGTCCGCTGCAGACCTTCGCGGGTGTCCGTCAGCCAGCATTCCGCCGCCGACAGTTCCGATTCGATGAGGTCCAAGCCCAGGTTCCCAGCGCCGCCGAGATGGCTGGCGGTGAGCGCTTGGCGGTCGGGCCTGAACGTGCCGCCCGCGATCTCCTTCGCCACCTGCTTGTAGGCGTCACGGAAAGGCAGGCCGCCTTGGGCCAGGAGATAGGCCTGGTGGGCGGCGTAGATGTCGTCGCTGCAGGCGGCTGCCGCCTTGGCTGCGTCAACCTCCAGGGCCGGCACTAGGGCGATGAGCACGTCCAGCCAGCTCCTGGCGGAGGCCACGGCA
>DASUBN010000040.1:0-4060 GCA_035763245.1 Gammaproteobacteria bacterium
CTTCAATCCCATCCACGGTCACAGTGACCTGAGGCGGGTCAGCCATCGCCAGACCTGAGATCGTGAGCAGTAGCAGGCCCGCGAGGCGCCGTCTCATCCCGCGCCGTCTCCGAGGTCGAGGTCCGGTAGTGGATCCGCGGGCGTGAGGCCGAAGACCCGGGCGTAGAAAGCGAGCTCCGCCGCCAGCACCCGTTCCAGGGTCTCGGCGCGCCGGAAGCCGTGGCCTTCCTCGGGGAAGCTGAGGCAGGCGGCGGGAACCCGATTGGCGCGCAACGCTGCCAGCATGCGCGCGCTCTGCCCGGGCGGTACCACCGTGTCCTTTAAACCTTGGAAGAAGATCACCGGCGTGCGGATGCGGTCGGCGGCGTAGAGCGGGGAGCGGGCCCGGTAGATCTCCCGGTGCGCAGGCCAGGGGCCAAGCAGGGTCTCGCCGTAATGGGCCTCGAACTTGTGGGTGCCGGTCATGGCGCTCTCGAGCTCGCTGATGCCGTAATGCACGGCGCCGGCGCGGAAGGCATCGCGGAACGCGAGCGCGGCGAGCGCCGTGAAGCCCCCGGCGCTTGAGCCGCTCACCACGGCGCGCGCCGGATCCACCAGCGCGCGCGATACGAGATGCTTCAAGGCATGCACAGTGTCATCCACGTCCTTCACGCCCCACTGGCCGTTGAGACTCCGGCGGTAGGCGCGACCGAAGCCGGTGCTGCCGCGGTAGTTCACGTCCGTCACCGCGAAGCCGCGGCTGGTCCAGAACTGGATGCGCGGATCCAAGGCGTCGCCGTTCATGGACGTGGGCCCCCCGTGGCAGCGCACGATGAGCGGGGGTCGCTCGCCTACCGGGATTTCGAGGTCGCGGTGGCGGGGCGGGTAGTACCAGGCTTTGGATCGCTCGCCGCCGGTAGTGGGGAAGTCCAATGCCTCGGCGCGGCTCCTGAATTCGGATTCCAGATGGAAGCAAGGTTCCCGCAGCGGACGCACCGATTGACCCATCCCGGCCAATATCGTCACCGTGACGTCTGGACCGCCTCCCACGAGTGCGTAGCGCCCCTCAGCCGCGTCCAAGTGTTCGATGTAAGTGCAGCCGGTGAGCAAAGGAGTCGTGGCGCCAGTGACCGTGTCCAGATGCACGGCCTTGGCGCGGCCCTGGGAGAGGCGTACCGCTACCAGCTCCTGGGCCGACACGAAGCCGTAGCTAGACATGCCACAGTTCCACTGGGCATAGCCATAGTCGGCGGCCTCCGGGGTGAGGTTCCGGACCAGGCCGTCCGCGTATCTATATATGTTCCAGTAGCCGCTCTTGTCGGAGACGTAGTGGAGCACGCCTTCGGGTGAGTAGCGCGGCTGGAAGACGGACTCTTCGACACCGCCTGCGATGGTGCGCGGTTCTTTGATGCGTCCGCCATCCAGTTTGGCCAGCGATAGCGTGGTGCCGTCCCAGGGCATGCGGGGTGCATCCCAGGAGAGCCAGGCGAGGCTCGCGCCGTCCGGCGCGAGCGAGGGCGAACTGAAGAAATCGCGGCCCTCTGCGAGCACCATGACCGCGCCATCCTCTAGGGAGACGGCAGCCAGGAAGTTGCGCGGCACACCGTTGCCGCCGTGCTCCTCGCAGATGCAGATCAGGCGTCGGCGCGGCAGATCCGGCGTGAGATCGGCGTAGCGTCGCAAGGAGGGGATGGTGAGGCGCCGCGCCACGCCGTCCCGCAACCTATATATACATTGGTCCGCGTCGTTGCAGAAGAAGACCTCGTCCCCGGCCACGGCGTAGGCTCCGCCGCCGTATTCGTGCACGCGGTCGCGCACACTGTAGGGTGGCGGGGTCAGGTCGCGGGGTGTGTCGTCGGCTCCGGTCCGCACCAGCACCACCCGGCCGTTCTCGCGGGGACGGCTCTCAAGCCAATAACAGCCATCGGCGGCGATCCGCGGCTGGCTGTAACGCAATTGGGCACCCGCGGCGGCGGCGATGCCAAGGGGCGAGGGCCAACTGCCGCAAGGCTTGTGGAGTTTCATGGCTTATCGCCTGCAGCATGGAAATGACGGGTCTCGATGCTCTCGCCTGTCGGGGTAAACCGCCGCTCCGCGAAATACAGGTCGCCGTCTAGCCGGACTCGCAGCATGCTGGAACAGCGGGTGCCGTAGACCGGGTTCTGCACGAAGGCAGAGGAGACCCGGCGCTCGAGTTCGAGCCCTATGCCCGTGTCCGGCAGGGCTACATCCGTCGCCGGTGCGCGGTCGGCGAGGAGGCGGAACAGGGAATCGGAGTTGCAGGCCTTTTGCTCCAGTAGCGCCGCGAAACGCGCCTTGGCGAGCTGCACCTTGGGCCAGGGCGTATCCAGCAGATGGTTACTCAAGCCGTGTACCCCGGGTGCCACGGGTCCGCCCGCACCACCACGGTTGGAGTAACCGTGAAGGCGGTCACCATCGCCGACGAGCAGGCTGAAGCCGCCATAGTCCTGCGCACGGGGGCGCAGTGCGTCTAGGTATGCGGACGGCGTCATGTCGCCCTGCAGGAAATCGGCGGTGAGTGCACCGCGGGAGCAAGGTGCTTTCGGCGGGTCGAGTCCTTCTCGGTAATTGGTCACCACCGCGAAGCGTCCCGAAAGGGTGACACCGAGCCAAGTGCCGCCCGCTGCCAAGTCCCGGCCGGCGAGCACCGCATCCGTGCCCGGCCAGACATGGGCCGCCGCCGCCGCACGGTCATGCCGTTCGTCGCGGTTGCCGGCGAAGATCAAGGGGTGGTCGGGATCGGTTTTCCAGGCGAAGACGAGAAGACACATGAAACCATTATATCTACCCGTTCACGCGGATCTGCGGTGCAGGTTCGCGAGCGACAGGAGGGCAAGGGCAGCGAGCACGACGAACATCCCTACGCTTACTGAGAGCGACGGGCGTTCCCCCAGCTGTCCCCAACCGCAGAGCACGCCCACCACTGGAATAGCAAGGGAGGCCAGGCCGCTCATGGTGGCCGTGAGCCGGCCCACCACGAACAGCCAGAGCGCCCAGGCAAGCGCGTTGCCGGGGATTATGTTGTAGAGCAGCGCGACGACATAAGGTACGGTCCATTCCACCGGGCGGCCGGGGATGAGTAGCGCCGCGAACACCAGCGGCACCGCGCCCATGAGCATCTGCCACCCGGTGATCGCGAGGAGTTCCCAGTGATCCCGCACTGGGATCTTCTTCGCCACCAGCACCGAGAGCCCCCAGGCGATGCCGGCGCCGAGCGCGATGCAGCTGCTCCAGAAGTCCGGCGCCCGTTTCCAGGGCGAGAAGATGAGCAACAGGCCCGCAAAGGCGAAAAGTACCGCAAGCCACTGCAGGCCCTTGAGGCGCTCGCCCAGCACGAAGGGGGCGCACAGGATCACCCAGAAGGGCATGGTGTAGGCGAGCACAGCGCTCTTGCCGGCGCCGCCCTGTACCAGGGACCAGCACACCAAGCCGATGAAGCAGCTCGTCTGCAACAGGCCGAGCAGCAACACCTTCCCGGGATAGCGCGGCCAGAATGGCCGCCCGGAGAGCGCCAGCACCAGCAGGAGGCAGGCCGCGCCGCCGACGCTACGCGCGGCGGCAAAGGAGAAGGGTGCGGTGTACTGCAGTGCCACCTTCATTACCACCCAGTTGTAACCCCACACCAGGGTGAGGAAGGCAAGCGCCGCGAGGGCGGCGCCGTCCAACGCCGACGTAGAGCGCTGCGCAGGATTCATCTGGCGATGAGGGAAGGGTCGACGTAGCGCAGGTCGGCGAAGGAGCGTCCCGCTTCCTCCTCGAACCAGCCGCGGATCAGGCGGTAGGAGATGGAGCGGCTCGGCGACAGCAGGAGTTCGTTGCCGTTCACCTGTCGGATGATATCGTCCCGGGAGAACCAGGCGGCGTGTTCCAGCTCACCGTCGCGGCAGTGGATCGCGGTGGTCTCGGCCTCGGCACGAAAACCGAGCATGAGCGAGCTGGGGAAGGGCCAGGGCTGTGAGCCCTGGTACGCGATCGCGGCAACTTGAATGTCAGTCTCCTCGAACACTTCGCGCCGCACAGCGGCTTCGAGGCTCTCGCCCGGCTCCACGAAGCCGGCAAG
>DASUBN010000041.1:0-3553 GCA_035763245.1 Gammaproteobacteria bacterium
CCCGATGAATGGGGTTGTCAGCCCGTTCGGGGTAGGCCACGTGCCCCTGGATGCCATGCACCTTGAGGATGCCCGTCAGGGAGCCACGCCGGCCGTTGCGCAGGGTGTCGCCGAATCGTTCCAGGCATGAGGGCTCCCCCAACACGCACCAATCCATCTTATCGCCGCGTCGCTCCAGCACCTCCATCACTTTCACGGTGCCGTCCACCGAGGGGCCTTCCTCGTCGCTGGTGATGAGGAAAGCGATGCTGCCCTTTGGCTTCGCGCCTGAAGCCAGGTAGCGCTCCACCGCCACCAGCATGGCGGCGAGGCCGCCCTTCATGTCGGCGGTGCCGCGGCCGTAGAGGCGCCCGTCCCGGAGCGTGGGCGTGAAAGGTTCGGAGTGCCATTGTTCCACCGGACCGCTCGGCACCACGTCGGTGTGGCCGGCGAATACCAGCAGCGGTCCCGTCTTGCCCCGTCGGGCCCAGAGATTGTCGACGTCGCCGAAGCGCAGGTGTTCTGCCCCGAATCCGATCTTGCCCATGCGCTCCGCCATGAGTATCTGGCAGCCGGCGTCGTCGGGCGTCAGCGAGCGCCGGGCCACGAGTTCCTTGGTCAGTTCCAATACCGCGCTCATGGGGAGCCTTTCAGCGGATGCTGCGCAGGAGTTCGTTCAGACCCACCTTGGCGCGGGTCTTGGCATCCACCCGCTTCACGATCACGGCGCAGGCTAGGCTGTACTTGCCGTCGGGGGAGGGCAGGCTGCCGGGCACCACCACCGCACCGGCCGGGACGCGGCCGAAGAGGGTCTCGCCGCTCTCGCGGTCGTAGATGCGGGTGCTCTGGCCGATGAACACGCCCATGGAGACCACCGCGCCCTGTTCCACCACCACGCCCTCCACGATCTCGGAACGGGCGCCGATGAAGCAGTCATCCTCGATGACCGTGGGGGCAGCCTGCAGGGGCTCCAGCACCCCGCCGATGCCCACGCCGCCGGAGAGGTGCACGTTGCGGCCGATCTGGGCGCAGGAGCCGACCGTGGCCCAGGTGTCCACCATGGTGCCGCTCTCCACCCGGGCGCCGATGTTCACATAGGATGGCATGAGCACCACGTTGGGCGCGATGTAGGCGCCGCGTCGCACCGTGGCCGGCGGCACCACCCGGGCGCCGTCCCTGGCGAAGGCGGCGGCATCGTGCTCCGCGTACTTCAGGGGTACCTTGTCGTAGTAGCGGTTGTAGCCGTCCTGCAGCACCTGGTTGGGGTGCAGGCGGAAGTAGAGCAGCACGGCCTTCTTGAGCCATTCGTGCACCACCCAACGGTCGTCGCGCTTCTCCGCCACCCGAGCCTCGCCGGAGTCGAGCAGGCTGATGGCGGCCTCCACAGCTTGATGTAAAGAGGCGTCCGCGTTGTCCGGCGTGATGCCGGCACGCTTCTCGAAAGCGGCTTCGATGAGGGAGCGATGTTCGGCGCGCATGGTGCCGGTCATTCTATAGGCTTTCCAGGCGGCCGCCCACGCGCTTCAACCGCTCTCGCCGATACGGGAGAGGAGGGCGTCCCGCAGTCGTTCCCGCGCGACCGGGTCGGTGAGGGGGTGGTGCGCAGCGTCGGTGATGAAGAACACGTCTTCGGCCCGCTCGCCCACGGTGGTGATCTTGGCGTTCTGGAGCTCAAGCCCGCAGGCCTTCAAGGCCTGCCCGATCAGCGACAGCAGCCCGGGCCGGTCACCGGCAGTGATCTCAAGCACCGTGCGCCCGTTGCGCAGGTCGTCGCTGAAGCTGATGTGGGTCGGGGTGGTGAACATGCGCACCTGCCGGGGCGCGCGCCGGGTCACAGCGATGGGGGAAGCGTTCTTGCGATTGATCTCCCGCATCAGTACCCGTTCTATCTCGGCCAATCGTTCCGGGTCCTCGATCGGCGCGCCGGTGTCCTCCAGCACTGCATAGGTGTCCAAGCTCGCGTCCTCGCCCACGGGCACGATGCCGGCATCCAGGATGGTGAGGCCCAGCTGCGAGAGCACCGCTGTCACCCGGCCGAAGATGAAGTCGTCGTGCCTCGAGTAGATGCAGATTGCGGTGCCGCCGCGCCTGGTCTGCTGACGCAGGAACACCAGCGGAGTGTCACCCTGCAGTCGCGCTGCGAGCGCCGCGGTGTGCCAGGCGATCTCGTCGGCGCTGTGGCGCAGGAAGTACTCCTCCGAGAGCCGCCGCCAGACGCTGTCCAGGGCGCCGCGTTCGAGGCCGCGCTCCACCGCGAGTTTCCTGGCTTCCTCCTGGGTCTCGCGGATGAGCTCGTCCTTGTCCAGGGGGGATTCGGTGCCGCGGCGCAAGGCTAGGCTGGCGCTGTGGTAGAGCTCCGTAAACAGGCCCGCCTTCCAGGAGTTCCACAGGTCTGGATTGGTGGCGCGCACGTCGGCCACCGTTAACACGTAGAGGTAATCCAGGTGCAAGGAGTCGCCCACCTTGGCGGCGAAGGCCTGGATCACCTCCGGATCGCTGATGTCCTTCTTCTGGGCGGTGATGGAGAGCAACAGGTGGTTCTGTACCAGCCAGGCCGTGAGCCGGGCTTCGTAGCGGCTCAGGCCGTGGTCCAGACAGAATTGTTCCGCTTCCACGGCTCCCAGCTCCGAATGGTCGCCACCCCGGCCCTTGGCGATGTCGTGGAACAAGCCCGCGAGGTAGGCCACCTCCGGTTTCGGCAGGGCCTGCATGATGCGGCTGCAGAGCGGGTACTCGTGGTCATAGCGGGGTAGCGCGAAGCGGCGCAGGTTGCTCACCACGAAGAGCGTGTGTTCGTCCACGGTATAGGCGTGGAACAGGTCGTATTGCATGCGGCCTACCACCGCGCCAAAAGCGGGTAGGTAGCGGCCCAACACCCCGTAGCGGTTCATGCGCCTAAGCTCATGGGTCACGCCCTGGGGTTCGCGCAGGATGTCCATGAAGAGAGACCGGTGGGCCGGATCTTCGCGGAAGGCAGTGTCGATGCGGGGCAGGGCGAGCCGCACGGCACGGATGGTCTCGGCGCTCACGCCCTTGAGGCGCGGATGCTGTTCCAGCACGTGGAACATCTCCAGGAGTGCCGCCGGCTTGCGCTCGAAGAGGTCGGGACGGCGCGCCGTGAGGAACCCACCCCGATCCGCGAAATCGGGGCCCAAGGGCACCGCCTCGCCCATCGTCGGCTTGAGTATCGCCTCGTCGAAGAGCTGCAGGAGCATCTCGTTGAGGCGCGATACCTGTAGCACCACGCGGTAGTACTGCTGCATGAACTGCTCGACGCCGAGGTTGTCCGGTGCATCCCGGAACCCTTCCCGGCGCGAGAGTTTGATCTGGGCGTCGAATAGCAGCCGGTCCTCGTGCCGGCCGTAGAGCACGTGCAGGGCATAGCGCACCTTCCAGAGATGGTCCTGGGCGGCGCTCAAGCTTGCATATTCCTCTTCCGTGAGGAAGCCGTGGTCCACGAGATCATGCAGAGTGTCGGCGCCGAAATGCCGCTTCACCACCCAGCCGATCATCTGCACGTCGCGCAGGCCGCCCGGGCCCTCCTTCACGTTGGGCTCGAGGCGGTAGGCGGTGT
>DASUBN010000042.1:0-2060 GCA_035763245.1 Gammaproteobacteria bacterium
GCGTTCGATGATGATCCGCAGTCCCGATGCGTATAATCTTCGCTCGCCGGCAGTACCCGTACTCCTTGATCTCCGGTAATCACAAACTCACGTAAGCCGGCGGTGTGGGCCGAGAAACGCGTCTTCACCACGGCGAGCATGCGGCGCAGCCTGCCTTCCTCGGCGACTTGCTGGAGGAGGAGCACATTCTCGGCCAGCACCGCCATGGGCTCGGCGGCGAAGCCGAGGTCGGTAGCGATGGCGGCGTGGGTCTCAGTGACCGCCACCAGCGTTACCCCCCGTGACCGTAGCGCCACCAACAATGCGACCAGGTAGTTCCGCAGCCGCTTTCCAGTGCTGCGTTCGAGTACCGCTGCTTCCAACTCCGCCACGCTATCCAACACCAGGCGTTTCGCCCCGGTCTGGTCGAGGACGCGGAGGAGGCGATCAGCGATCTGGTCGGGGTCGAGTTCAAGTGGGTCGAAGCGGAGAAGGGTGAGGCCGCCACCTCGCGCCAGCGCGGTGCGCCACAAATCGCCAAGGCCGATGAGCTCGGCCCGATAGGTCAATTGTGCCGCTGTCTCCCTAAAGCCCAGGAACACGACCGGTTCACCGGCGCGTACACCCGCCAGGGCGAAATGCACGGCGAGGTGCGTCTTGCCGGCGCCCAGGCTGCCGGCCAGCAAGGTGCTGGTATGGCGCGTCAACCCGCCCATCAGCAAGGCGTCCAGCTCGGGCAGATCAAAACCGGCCCGCGCCTGGCCGGCGAACTGCTCCGGCCGCTCCTCAGCTGCCGCCGGTTCGCTCACTCCGGAATGTACTCTCACCTCCAGCCTGGGATAAATGGTCATCCCCGCCGCGTCCAGGACCAGGGAGTGGAGCCCAGGCAAGGGCGCGCCGCCGCGGATCTTGACGGCCTCCAGCCCCCGCTCGTGCCGCACGTCTTCCAGGGTGAAATGCAAGCCGATGATCACATCGGCCGTGGTAAGCTCCGGGTAGAAGGCGGGGTCGCGCGCATCCGCCTCGCTGGTGATCACGGTGGTGGCGCCTTGCAGGCTGAGCGTGGTGCCGACATCGTAGAGGAATTGGCGGGCGCGCTGGGGGTCCGGGTCCACGCCGCGCACCCCGCGGAATCCATCGAGCACCACATAGTCGGCCCGCGCCGCCTTGGCCGAGGCGAGCAAGCCGTCGCTGGTCGCTTCCAGACCCTGGCTCAGAAAATACTCCAGGCTGATGAACTGCAGCGAGTCACCGATCAGCTCCTGATTGAAGAAGCGAAACCCGCGCAGATGGTCAAGCAGTTTGCTGGTCGGCTCGGACAGCGCACTCAGCACCAGTACGCGGCGTCCGCGTTCGGCGGCGGCGAAAGCCATCTGATTGGCGAGGGTCGTTTTGCCGCTGCCTGGCGGTCCCGCCACAATCACCAGGGCGCCGCGCGGCAACCCCCCGCCCAAGACGTCGTCCAGGTGCGGCACGCCGGTAGCCTCCAGCGGCACCGCTGCCACCCCCTCACCGGTCGCGGCCACGTGAGCTGCCCGCTGCTCACTCATCGTGCTCTCCCTCCCTGTCTCGTCGTGACGTCTGCGCACGCTGGCGCTGCCAATCTTCGCGGCATGAACAGAGGGTCGAGCTACGGCCCGACCAGCAGGACATACTATCAGGTTCTTACCATCCGACTGTTCAGTGACAGTGTAGCGAAATGGAACGGCGACGATTTGCGCGCCGTCGCACATACCCGTTTCACGGCCGGCACCTCATTAGATCAGATGCGTCGCGGCCTCTCCGACCGCCAGTCTCTGCCGTTTATTTAACCAGCGCTTAACAAGCCTTTAAAGGTCGCTTAAAGTTCGACTGCTAAGGTGAGAGCGTGGCCTTTCTCTCGCTGGGCCCCCCGTGTGCGGCACGAAGCAGTACTGCTTGCACGTGGCAATGACCTGAACCAGGAGGATTTGTTGAGTATGTCACAGTTGTTTGGACGCAGACGTGTCGCCGCCTCGATGCTGGCCTTCAGTCTCGGCGCATTGATGGTCGCCGGGGCCGAGTCACCTGATGCGCACGCACAGACTCGATCAGCCTCGACG
>DASUBN010000043.1:0-4036 GCA_035763245.1 Gammaproteobacteria bacterium
GTCCACTGGCTTATCGGCCGAGACCAGACCGTGCCAGAGCACGGTGCCGGCCGCGGAGGAGACGGTGACGGGTACATGCCAGGTGCCGCCCTGCTTGACGGAGTCGTCCGCGGCGAAGCGGTCTTGGGTCAACTGGATTCCGTTCGTGGTGGCGCGGACCCGGATCAAGGGGATGCCGGGCTGCAGGGTGAACTCGTGGGCCACCTGGATCACGGGTGTAGGCGCGGTCTTGTCCAACTCACGCCACAGGTCGTCGGTCACCGTGTTGCCGTAGGCGTGGGCCTTGATATAGGCGCGCACCCCGTCCCGGAACGCGTCGGCGCCCACGTACACCTCCAGCATGCGGATCACGGATTCTCCCTTCTCATAAGTGATGGTGTCGAAGGCCTGGTCGGCCTGCAGCACATCGCGGATGGGGGTGATGATGGGGTGGGTGCCCACGCGGGCGTCCACGCGCATGGCGGCTTCCTTGAAGTTCAGGGCTTCCAGCCACACGTTCCACTCGGGGTGGAAATGGTCCGTGGCTTTCACCTCCATCCAGGAGGCGAAACCCTCGTTCAGCCAGATGCCGTCCCACCAGTCCATGGTGACGAGGTCGCCGAACCATTGGTGGGCCATCTCGTGCGCGATGACCTCGTAGACCTGACGTTGGTCGCTCTGGGTTGAGATGCGCGGATCGATGAGCAGGTCACGCTCGAAGTAGAAGATGGCGCCCCAATTCTCCATGGCGCCGAAGAATTGGCTTTGCCCCGGGCCGGCGATGAGGTCGAGCTTGGGCAACGGGTACTTCACGCCGAAGTAGTCCTCGTAATAGGGCAGGATGTGGCAGGCGGCGTCCAGGGCGTACTTGGCCTCGTTGGTGTCGCCGCGCTTCACCACCACGCCCACTTCCACACCGTTCACCTTCCGGGTGATGCGCTCGAAATCGCCCAGCCCGAAGAACAGGAGGTAGGACGACGTCTCCGGGGTCTCGGCGAAGCTCACCCGCTCCAGGCCCTTCCCCAGTTTCACCGTCTTGGCGATGGGCATGTTGGACAGGGGCATCAGATCAGACGGGACCGTGGCCGTCAGGCTGAAGGTGGCCTTGCGGGCCGGTTCGTCCCAGGAGGGCACGAAGCGGCGGGCGTCGGAGTTCTCGAACTGCGTGAAGAGGGCGCGCTTGCTGCCGGTCGGGGTGTCGTAGTCCAAGGCGAAGAGGCCAGCGGCATGCTGGTTGATCCTGCCCGTATAGTCGATGTCCAGGATGTGGTGCCCCCTGCTCACCGGTGCGGTGAAGATCAGGGTGGCGGTCTCCTGCTCCTTGTCGAAGGCGACCCTGGGGGCTTTGGCCACGTCCTTCAGGCCCACCTTGGTGAAGCGCATGTCCGCCGCGTTCAGCACGATGGTCCTGGTGGCCTGCTTCACGTCGATGTCTATGCTCACGGAACCCGTGAACGTCAGCTTGGCCGCATCCGGCACCACGGCGATGGCGTAGTGCTCGGGGACCACGTCGTCAGGCAGCACGATGCGATCCGCTGCGGAGGCGGAGGCCGAAACCAGGATGAGGGCGGGGATCAGGATGCTGGATTTCACGGTGTCCTGCCTTGTTCTCGGGTTTTCCATCGGGACTTGAGGGCCGGTCGAAGCCCGGCCATGTTACCTCAATGCGACCATCGACCCGCGCTGGGACGATGGTTCCACCCGGCCGGGCATCCTAATAAGATTGCCTTCCATGAAATCCAGGATCGTGCTCAAGCGCTTCTCCGCCGTCATCGTGCTGGTCCGGGCCGCGAGCCCAGAGGCCATCAATCCCTGCGTGGTGGTGCCGGCGCCCATCGTAGCGGCGCTGCGGGCCGAGTCCGGCAAGAACCAGTCCCTGCCGGTGCGGGTCACCGTCCAGGGCAAGCCCCTCAAGGCCAACGTGATGCGCTACCTCGGCGCCTGGAGGCTCTATCTCAACGGCACGATACGCAAGGCCGCGGGCGTGGATGTCGGTGATCGGGTGCGTATCAGCCTGCGTCACGACCCGGCGCCGCGCCGGGAGAAGATGCCCAAAGTCTTCGCCGCGGCCCTGGCCCGGGACGCGAAGGCGCGGGCGGCTTTTGAGGCGCTCGCTCCCTCCCGCCGGAAGGAACTCCTGCGCTACCTCAACAATCTGAAGCGCGAGGAGAGCGTGCAGCGCAACCTGGCGAAGATGCTGCGATACCTCAAGGGCCAGCAGACCGGGGCGTCACCCAAGGGGCTGTACCGGACCTAAGGAAGCGGGTCGGCGGCGGCGTTGGATATGCAAGGATAGTTGCTCCGGTGCGCGCAGCTTCCTCATAATCGCTCCGGGTCCGGATAGGCCCGCCATGCATGCCACGCAAGGACGCCCTCTGTGCGGGGTATAATAGATGGGGAAGCTGGGGAAAGCCTGGCAGGACTTCTGGAAGGCGCCGGACGCCGCCATGCTGCTCGCCGGCGGCGAGGGCGAGCGTCAGGTGGCGACGGTGCGGGTGGGGGTGGTGGCCTTCCTGCTTGTCACTCCCGTGTACCGCCTCATCGCCTATCCGCCCAACCCCGAGAACTTCTGGGGTTTCGTGGTGGCGCTTGGGGCCATGGGCGTCGCGCTCTACATCTTCACTTGGCTGCGGTTCCACAGCTATCGGCCCTGGTTCGGGTTTCTGACCTCGACCTTGGACGGCTCCATCGTCACCCTCGCTCTATTGGTGTTCGTGGTCACGGGTTCACCCCTCGACGGTGTGAACGACAAGATCACCTTCGAGGTCTACTTCCTGGCCATCATGGCCATGAGCTTGCGCCAGGACCGGCGCATCTGCCTCCTGGTGGGTGCCTGTCTGGTGCTGCAGTACGGCCTGCTCTCGCTGTACGTGGCCACGCACTACGATGTGAAAACCCTCTTCGCGCATTACCAATACAACGGCGCCTACGACGCCGCCGACCAATGGACGCGGATCATCCTTATGTGTTCCGCGAGCTTCATCGCCTACGCCTACGTGGTTCGCTCCCAGACGCTGGTGAACCGCGCCATCCGCGACCCCATGACGGGGCTCCTGAACCGCGGCTATTTCGAGATCCTGTTCAACTACGAGATCGAGCGCGCCCGGCGCTATCAACAGCGCTTCGCGGTGCTCCTGCTGGATGCGGACCACTTCAAGCGCATCAACGACAACCACGGCCACGCGGCCGGCGATGCCACCCTGAAGGCCCTAGCGGGCCTGCTGCAGCGGAACCTGCGAGAGAGCGACATCGTGGTGCGCTTCGGGGGCGAGGAGTTTGTGCTGCTGCTGCACGACACCGGCGCCGAGGCGGCACTGGCCAAGGCCGAGTTCCTGCGCGAGGCCACGAGCCGCCTCGTGGTGGGTGCCCCCCAGTACGCCATCCAGTTCACCCTGAGCGCCGGCATCGCCATCTACCCGGACGACGGCACCGTGGCCCATGTCCTGTTGTCCCGGGCGGACCAGCGGCTGCTGCTGGCTAAGCAGGGCGGCCGCAACCGGGTGGTGGGACGGGACCCCCGGCCTTAAGACCCGCTTCCCGGGGAACCCAGGGGCCCCAGTCAATGTCCCTTTTTAGAGGAGTGTCCGGCCCGCCTCTTGGCCGGACAGCCGGATTGCGGGTAAAGTCCGTTGCTCGCTTCTGGCGTGTTTAGGTCCGCCTCTCTATATAAATGACACCACGAGGGATCACGCGATGTTCAAGAATCTCACCTACGGTTTCGTTGGAGCTGCGTTGGTAGCCGCCGCTTCTTCTTCCCCCGTGCTGGCCGACGGTACGCCGGCGGCCGCCACCGCGGCGGCCCCGAGCGCCGCCTCGTACGCCGCAGCCCAGGTGGCGCTGTTCACGTCCGCCAACCCTTTCTACGCCCCGAGCACCTTGCCCCTGCAGGCGCCGCCCTGGGACAAGATTAAGGACAGCGACTACGAGCCGGCCCTATTCGCCGGCATGAAGCAGCAGCTCGCCGAGGTGGATGCGATCGCCAACAACCCGGAGGCGCCTACTTTCGAAAACACCATCGTGGCCATGGAGAAGACCGGACAGCTCCTGACCCGCGTGG
>DASUBN010000044.1:0-7035 GCA_035763245.1 Gammaproteobacteria bacterium
GGACACAGCACCCGAAGCGCGCAGCGACTGGAGTCGCGTCTGGTCACGAGCGGCGAAGTCGGCACCGGCTTTCGCGGCTTCTGCATTGGTCTCGGCAGCCCGCAGCGCGGCGCGCGCCTGTGCGACCCGGGCCTCGGCCTGGGCGCGCGTGCGCACGTCGAGCACACCCGGCGGCAAGGGACTGAGCATCGCCAGTATCTCCCGCGCCCGCACCGGGTCACCCACGTCCCAGGGCAACCGCGGTGTATAGGCCGGTACCGGTGCGGTCACTACGTAACGCTCGCGGACGCGTGCCCGACCCTCTTCCTCGACGCTCACCTCCATATAGCCGCGGCTCACCCGGGTCACCGAGACCTCTACCGGCCGCGGCAGGTAAGCGTAAACGATGGCGCCGACGACCAGCAGGGCGAAGGCGGTGAGCGTGAGACGGCGAAAGTGTTTCATGAGGTCATTCCCGCGTCTTGAGCACGGCCACGAGATCGAGCCGGCCGAGGCGATGGTAGATGTAGAGGCTGGAGGCGGCGCCGGCAAGCACGATCACGAGCGCCGCGCGGCCCAGGGTCGGTGGCTCGATGACCACCGGCACGCGGTAGAGCGTCGAGGCGAGGCTGTAAGCGATGTAGGCGGAGAACCCATAGCCGATGAGGAAGCCCGTGGGGATGGCGAGCAGCGTGAGCAAGCCGGTCTCTCCCAGCAGGATGTAGGCGATCTCCCGGTGGGTGAGCCCCAGCACCCGCAGGGTGGCGAGCTCGAAGGCGCGCTCCGACAGCGCCACGCGGGTGCTGTTGTAGACCACGCCCACGGCTATGGTACCGGCCAGCACCAGCATCACCGCCGCATATATGAGGATGTTCTCCGCCATGAGCTCGTGGAAGCTACGCATGGCGACCGCACGGATGGTGACTCCCGCCACCTTGGGCCGCTGCTTGAGCGCGGCATACACCTGCTGCAGCCGGTCCGGCTGCACCTTGAGGAACATCCCCGACACGCCCCGGTCGTCCGGCAGCAGGCGGTTGAGCACATCCAGGGACATGTAGGCGTTCATGCCCGCGAACTCCCGAACCAAGCCCACCACCTGCACCCGTGCAACGGGGCGCGAGGCCTCCAGCACCTCGGCCGTGATGAACTCCCCGGGTACCACGCCGAGCCGGCGTGCCAGAAAGTCCGTCAGTAGCACCCCGGTGGGCGGCACCCGCACCTTGCGCAGGTCCGCGTCCAGTAGGTCGTTGAGCCGGCCTCCCGGCATGTAACCCTGCAGCGCCGTACGGTAGGTGCGGTAACCGTTGCGCAGGCGCACCGGCACGGCGCGCAGGGGCTCTGCCATGGTCACGCCGGACAGGCTGCGCAGCTCGCTCACGGTACGCTCCGGGGCGACGTCGCTGAAGGTCACTATAAGGTCTGCATGCTGGCTGCGGTTGAACTGCACGTCCACCATGTAGTTCACGGCATCGTTGAAGAGCCCGCCCATGGTGACGATGGCGCAGGACAACGCCACACCGGTCAGGGTCAGCCCAGACTTCACCGGATGACGCGAAATGTTGCGCAAGATCATGCGCCCGCCCTGGGAGAGGAATTGCTTGATACCGGTGCGCTCGAGCAGTGACTCCCGGAACAGCGGAGGTGCCTCCGGATGCAGTGCCTGGGCGGGCGCAAGACGCGAGGCACGCAGCACCGAATTGAGGGTGCCGAGGTAGGCCACGAGCGCGCTCACGCCCACCGCGGAGAGGGCGACGCCGGGACGCAGCACGAAGTGCATATCGGGGTAGCGGAAGAACTCCGCGTAGATGCCGCTCAAGCCGTGGGCGAGCCAGCCGCCGGCAGCCACCCCGACCACGCCGCCAACGAATACGATGCCGGTGACGAGCTTGAGATAGTGCAGCGTGATGGCGGTGTTGGAATAGCCGAAGGCCTTGAGGATGGCCATTGGCATGCGCTGCTGCAGGATCAGCCGGCTGATGACCACGTTGAGCAGGAACGCCGCCACGCTCATGAAGATGAGTGGCACGATGGTCGCCTGGGCACGCAATTGCTTGATCTCCTCGCTGAGGTAATGGTGCGACGCCTGGTCCTCGCGCCCGATGGCGCCTATCCCGCCCCACGGCTCCAGCACCGCATCGAGCCGGGAGATGACCTCCGGTAGCCGCGCTCCCGGGGCGAGCGTTAGCGCCACGTCGTTGAACGCTCCGTCCATGCCGTAGGCGGCCGACAGCGACTCCCGATTCATCCACAGGATGCCGTAGCGCTTGTAGTCCGGGAAGAAGTCGCCGGGGCGGATCAGGTAGACGTACTCCGGCGACAACACCACTCCGGTAACCGTGAGCAGCTTGCGCCTCCCGTTGATGGTGGCCGCTATGCGCGCGCCGGGTTTGAGGCCCTGAGCTTCGGCGAAGGATTCGTTCGCCACCACCGCCGCGTCCTCGTCCGGCGCCGGCAACCGGCCCGCACGCAGGTACAACTGATTGGGCGCGGTAGCGGATTCGGGGAGCGTGAGCAGCAGGCCCGAGACCGGGTCGGCGAACCCCGGCACGTCCAGGTTCACCGGCGCCGCGACACGCATATCGGCTCGCACCACCCCGGGGATCTCACGGATGCGCGCGGCAACGGCCAGGGGCGCGCGCTTCAGGCTGGCGAAGACATCCGCGAAGTGGGTATCGGCGTAGAACTGCTCTTGGGTATAGGTGAGCGAATCGATGGTACTGCGGGAAAGGATGTAGGTGGCGATCCCGCTCGCGATCACGAGCGCGATGGCGAGCGCCTGGCCGCGCATCTGCCACAGCTCGCGCAGCCATTTCCGATCGAGCATGGAGAGACTCACCATCTGAGCTCCCGCGCCGGGCGGCGCGAGACATTACGCGTGACGCCTACGATTCGACCGTCGCTGAGGCGAATCACGCGGTCCGCCATGTCGGCGATCACGACGTTGTGGGTGATGACCGCGGTGGTGGTGCCGAGGTCCCGGTTCACCTTCTCCAGCGCGTCCAGGACCAGGATGCCGGTCTCTGAATCGAGCGCACCGGTGGGCTCGTCGCAGAGCAGCACGTCCGGGTTCTTGGCGATGGCGCGCGCGATCGCCACCCGTTGCTGTTCGCCGCCGGAGAGCTGCGCCGGGAAGTGGTCCATGCGGTCGGCGAGACCGACGATCTTGAGCGCCCGCTCCGGGGCGAGCGGCCGCTCCGCGATCTCGGTGACGATGGCCACGTTCTCCCGGGCCGTGAGACTCGCGATCAAATTGTAGAACTGGAACACGAAGCCCACGTGTTCCCGTCGGAAGCGGGTGAGTTCCGCATCGCTGGCTTGACCCAAGTCATGGTCGGCGTAGTGCACGGTGCCGGAGGTGGGTGTGTCGAGCCCGCCAAGGATGTTGAGCAGGGTGGACTTGCCGCTGCCGGAGGCACCCAAGAGCACCGCGAATTCGCCGGTATAGAGGTCGAGATCGATGCCCCGCAGGGCCTCGATGCTGACCTCGCCGACTACATAGGTCTTGCGCAGGCCGCGGGTACGGAACACCGCCCTGGCGCCGGTCTCGGATATTTCTCGGGGTGCCGCCATGCGCCGCCCTGCCCTGGTTGATGGAGCGACTATAGGCTGCGGGAGCCGAGGAACCCTTGACCTAGATCATCGGTAGGTGCTTTGGAACCCGTTGATTTAAATGGGCAAAAGCACGAATTCTTGGGTCAACTTGGGCTAAGGTGTGCGGACATGAATCCGACCAAGAGACGCCACGGCCCTATACGCCCCGAGACCTGGGCCATCGCCATGCTCTGCATACTGGCAGCGTGCGCCGCCGCGACGGTGGTGATCTTCTTCCTGGGGGGCTTGAGCCTCGCGGGCTTGGGCGGGATGGTCTTGCTCCTGCTACTCGGCGCCCTCAGCGTGCTGCTGCGCTATCTCTACAACGCGCCACCGGAGTGAATTAAGCGCGATCAGATCATTTACTCGATGTATCCCAGAAAATCTTCGTCCTGGGAAGTTTGACAGAATATTGGGTTTCGTTAATCCAGTTAAAGCTGACATAGCGAGCTTACTGACTTCATTCCATGTCTCCTTGATCCCAATAGGGCTACTAGCAAAAGCGTGGCAAGCGAAGCAGGGCTCACCGCATGCGTGAGCGGGCGAACAGGATGTTCATCCCGAACCACGCGCGAAGCGAGAAAGCGTAGCGAGAGGAGCCGCACATCCGAGCGCCCACCGCTCTAGGGCATCCTGCCCTCCCGTGGTGTTAAGCCATCCTGGCCATCGTAGCTATTATGCTGGTGGGAGAGGAATCTCTGTCGCCGAGCCTGTGCCAGTCGATGTGTCGGTGAAGCGCCGTTCCGGCATGACTTCGAGCAGCCTCTCCTCGATAGCCTCCAGGTCCGGGATCACCGGCCGCTCGTTGGCCATGCGCACCCGGTTCAGCACAGGTCCCGTACCGAAGTCGTTCTCCGGATCCACGGAGAGCACCGCGGGGTTCACGCGCACGAGGTAAGGGTAGCCCTGGGTGAGAAGGGCCACCACCGGCGGGTTGATCTGTTCGCCGATGGCGTGGGTGACGGCGATGCGGGTGCGGCCGGCGCGCTCCGGCACCTTGCGCCCGCACATGCCCTCGAAGGACACGAGCGGTATTTCCTGGTTCTGCCAGTTGATGAGACCGAGCAACCAGTCCGGCGCGCCGCGCACCGGCTTGGGCCTGAGGAAACCCGTGACCTCGGCCACGGAGACGCGCGGCAGGATGAGCTTGCCCCCGGCGAAGGGGATGAGCAGGCTGTAGACCTCGTCGAGCTGTTCAGCCATGCATCACCAGCTGGTCCGCTGCGGGTTGAACTTGCCCACCAGTTCCTGGATGTTCTCCAGGAGCTCGGTCTCCTGGTAGGGCTTGCCGAGATATTTGTTGACCCCGATCTCCATGGCGCGGTTGCGGTGCTTCTCGCCGGTGCGCGAGGTGATCATGATGATCGGGATGTTCTTGAAGCGTTCGTCGTTGCGCATGTGCTGGGCGAGCTCGTAGCCGTCCATGCGCGGCATCTCGATGTCGAGCAACATGACGTCGGGGATGTTCTCCTGCAGCAGCGCCAGAGCGTCCACGCCGTCCTTCGCGGTGATGACCCGCATGTTGTAGCGCTCCAGCAGGCGCTGGGTCACGCGGCGCACGGTGATGGAGTCGTCCACCACCATGGCCAGCGTACGGGTGTCCTCCTGCGGGGCCTCGCGCTCCTCCACCGCCATCTGTTCAGCCTCGGGCAGGGTGACGCTGCGCGCCAGGGCGCTCACATCCAGGATCAGGAGGATGCTGCCGTCGCCCAGGATGGTGGCGCCGGAGAGGCCGCGGATGCTGCCCACCTGCGGACCCACGGACTTGACCACCACCTCGCGACTGCCCTGCATGCCTTCGGTGATGAGGGCGATGGAGGCGTCGCCGGACCGCACCAGCAGCAAGGGCACCGCGGTGAGTTCCTCGGCGAACTGGGGCGCACCGATGCCGAGCAGCACCGAGAGGTGCTGCAGCCGGTACTGGCGGCCGCCGTAGATGTAGACCGGGTTCTCGCCGGCCATGAGCTGCTCGAGCTGCATGCGCGGGATGCGCGCGATGGCCTCGATGGCGGGGAGCGGCACGGCGTAGGGCTGCTCGGCCACCTTCACCAAGAGGGCCTGGGTGATGGACAGGGTGAAGGGCAGGCGCACGGTGAACTTGGCGCCCTGGCCCTCGGTGGAATCCATGCGCAGCGTGCCGCCCAGCTGCTTGATCTCGCTCGCCACCACGTCCATACCCACGCCGCGGCCGGCGGACTGGGTGACCTTCACGGCGGTGGAGAAACCGGGCTCGAGGATGAACTGCATGACGTCGCGCTCGGAGAGGCGTGCGTCCTTGGTGGTCATACCGAGCTGCTCGGCCTTCTTGCGGATGGCCTTGATGTTGAGGCCGCCACCGTCGTCCATGACCTCCATCACCACTTCCGAACCTTCGCGGTGCAGCGCGATGCTGATGGTGCCGGCGGCGGGTTTCTTGCGCTGCTGGCGGGCCTTGCCATCCTCGATGCCGTGCACCACGGAGTTGCGCAGCATGTGCTCCAGGGGGGCCAGCACGCGCTCCAGCACCTGGCGGTCCATCTCGCCCTCGGCGCCGATGAACCTCAAATCGACCTGCTTGCCTTCCTCGTCCGCCGTCTGCCGCACCACACGACGCAGCCGCTGGGCGTGGCGGGAGAAGGGCACCATGCGCGTGCGCATGAGGCCGTCCTGCAGTTCGGTGGTGACGCGCGACTGCTGCAGGAGCAGGGTCTCGGCCTCGCGGGCCTGGTTGGTCAAGAGGGCCTGGATGCTCACGAGGTCGCCTACGGACTCCGCAAGCGCGCGGGACAGCTGCTGCATGGTGGAGAACTGATCCATCTCCAGCGGGTCAAAGTCGGGGTTGACGTCCTCACCCGCTTCCTGGACGTACTGGGAGCGGATCTGGGCCTCGGTCTCGATCTCGAGCTTGCGCAGCTGGTCGCGCAGGCGCGCCACCGTCTGCTCGAGCTCGCCCAGGTTGAAGTTGATGGTGCTGACCTGCTGTTCGAGGCGTGAGCGGTAGATGCCCACCTCGCCGGCGTAGTTGAGGGCGTTCTCCAGGAGGTCGGCGCGGACGCGGACCAGCTCGTATTGGATGCGGGAACCGGTGCGGCGCTCGCCCTCGCCGCCCAAGGCGGCTTCCGCGGCCTGGGCCTCCTCCTCGGCGACCGGGGGCTGGGGCTCCACCGGCAGCGAAGCCCGGCCGGGGCTGGTGGCAGTGCCCGGCAGGCTCTGGGTGAGGCGCGTGCTGCCGCCGGTCTCGTCGATGATCGGCGGCGCCGGCGGGATGGTGATGGTCTCGAAGCGCTCCTCGTGGGGCTGCGGCTCGAGCTCGTCGTCCACGGTGTGGCCGTGCACGCGCTTCAGATCGATGACGAGGTCGCCGGCGTCGTAGATCGGCTGGTTGGCGTAGGCCTGCTCCATCATGCGGTGCAGGCGGTCCACGGAGCGGTTCAGCAGGATGAAGAGTTCGGTGGAGGCGGCGATGCGCCCGTCCACCACGTCGGT
>DASUBN010000045.1:0-7433 GCA_035763245.1 Gammaproteobacteria bacterium
GGGCCATGAACGTCGCCAGCATCGAGACGGTGTGGGCGGGCGAGATCACCCCGCCCATGGGACGCCGGGTGCAGGCGTGGGACTACAAGCCGCGCGAGACGAGCCTGGAGAAAGGCGCCGAGGCGGGTCGCTTCAACATGGGATCCACGGTGATCCTGCTGTTCGCCAAGGACCGCGTCCGCTGGGAGCCCGAATACAGGCCCGGAGCTGCCGTGCGCATGGGCCGGAAGTTGGCCACCAGGCTCTGACATCTCAAGAGCCGCCGCGCTCGGCGTGACTTCGCTCGCGACGCTTTTAAGAAGTCTACTTAAGGCTATCCATGAAGACATTGGCCAAGGCTTCGAGGCCTTTCCTGTCTTCCTGATCGAAGCGCGCGAGCTTTGGGCTGTCGAGGTCCAGCACCCCGATCAGCGTGCCATCCCGTTTCATCAGCGGTACTACCAGCTCCGAGAGCGAGTCCCCGTCGCAGAAGATGTGGCCCGGGAATTGGTTCACGTCCGGCACCACCTGGGTCTCGCGGGTCCTAGCGGCAGTGCCACATACGCCCTTGCCGAGCGCGATATGCACGCAGGCGGGCTTACCTTGGAAAGGACCCACCAGCAGTTCGCCGTCCTTGAGGAGATAGAACCCCACCCAGTTGAGATCCGGCAGGCTGTGGAACAGCAGTGAGGAGAAGTTGGCAGCGTTGGCCACCAAGTCATGCTCGTCGTGCAGCAGGCCCCGAGCCTGCATGAGGAGTTCCGCATAGAGCTCCGCCTTGCCCATGACCGCTATCTTCTTCATCTCGAACGTCACGTGGGACTCCTACGCCTGATCGAAGGGGAATGCGATGACCTCGGCGATGGTGCGGGCGCCCGCGGCGGTCATCAGCAGGCGGTCGAATCCCAGGGCCACACCGGCGCAAGACGGCAAGCCGTGCCGGATTGCCGCCAGCAGCCGCTCGTCCATGGGTACATCCATGAGACCCTCGGCCTGCCGATAGGTTCGGTCCGCCTCGAAGCGGCGCCGTTGCTCGACGGCGTCGGTCAGTTCATGGAAGCCGTTGGCCAGCTCCATGCCGTCCATGAAGGCCTCGAAACGCTCCGCTACGGGCGGATTCCCGGGCTGCACCCGGGAGAGGGCCGCCTGGCTCGCCGGATAATCATATATAAAGGTGAGCCCCCCCAGGCCCAGCGCGGGGTATACCAGCTCCCCGGCCACGAGGTCCAGCCAGCCGTCGTAATCCAGCTCCTGCTCCTTGGGTGGATGCCGGCCAGCTTGTTCCAAGGCGACGATGCAGTCCTTGGGAGAAGCGGCGAAGGGATCGAAGCCCACCTCGCGCAGGAAGGCATCCCGGTAACTCAGATACTCGGCCGGTTTGCGCCCCGGTACCAGCACCGCGACGAGTTCCGCGGTCTCGGCCATGAGCTGATGGTGGTCGAAACCAAGCCGGTACCACTCCAGCATGCTGAATTCCGGGTTATGCATGCGCCCCGCCTCGCCGCTACGGAACACCTTGCAGAGCTGCCAGATGTCACCACTGCCGGCGGCCAAGAGCCGCTTCATGGGAAACTCGGGGGAGGTGTGCAGATAGAGGGCACCGCCGCGGCCATCCTCCACCCGGAAACTCGCGATGTGGCGGTCTGTAACACCGGCCCGGGACAGAGCCGGCGTGTCCACCTCGAGCACTTTGCGTGTCGCGAAGAAGGCACGGAGCTTCGTGAGAAGCTCCGTGCGCAGCCTGAGATTGCTTAAAGACGCTGTGGGTTGCCAGTCAGTCATGGCAGACCCGCATGCCGATCACTTCGCGCGGGCGACGTACTCGGCGGAGCGGGTATCAACCTTAATGAGTTCACCTTCATTGATGAACAGCGGCACGCGCACCGTGGCGCCGGTCTCGAGCTTGGCGGGCTTGGTGCCGCCGGTGACGGTGTCGCCACGCACGCCCGGCTCGGTCTCGGTGACCTTGAGGATCGCGAAGATGGGCGCAGTCACGGCGAGCGGCTTGCCGTCCCAGAGCATGATCTTGCACATCTCCTCGCCCTTCAGCCAATCCTTCGCGTCGCCCATGGCGGTGGCGTCGGCGGCGAGCTGCTCGAAGTTCTCCGGGTTCATGAAGTGCCAGAACTGACCGTCGCTGTAGAGGTACTGCACGTCCAGCTCGGCGATGTCGGCAGCCTCGACGGTGTCACCGGACTTCATGTTGCGGTCCAGCACCTTGCCGGTCTTCAGGTTGCGGATCTTCACCCGGTTGAAGGCCTGGCCCTTGCCCGGCTTCACGAACTCGTTCTCGAGGATCGTATAAGGGTCGCCATCCATCATGATCTTGAGGCCGGCCTTGAACTCATTGGTGCTGTAGCTGCTCATGGAAATATCCCGGTATGCGCCAAGTGTTAAAATATGCCGGGGTCTAGCCCCGAAAAAGCGCGTAATCATACCCTACCGCCCGTCTCCGGGCAGCCCTCCCGAAGGACCCATGAGCACCCGCTGGCAGACCGAGATGGCCGAGGCAGTCCGCGACCCCCGCGAACTGCTGGCGCGGCTGGAACTGGACGAGCGTTGGCTGGAACCGGCACGGCGGGCGGCGGCGAGCTTCCCGCTGCGGGTGCCACACGCTTTCCTGGCGCGGATGCGCAAGGGCGATCCCCAAGACCCCCTGCTCAGGCAGGTGCTGCCGCTGGGCGAGGAGCTCCTGGACACGCCGGGTTATGTCCGCGACCCCGTGGGTGACATGCCGAGCCTCGCCACCAAGGGCCTGCTGCACAAATACCGGGGCCGGGCGCTGCTCATCGCCACCGGCGCCTGCGGCGTGCACTGCCGTTATTGCTTCCGCCGCCACTTCCCCTATTCCGAGGAGACGGCGCAAGTCGGCGAATGGCAGGCGGCCCTCGATTACCTGCGGGCTGACGCCAGCATCGAAGAAGTGATCCTGAGCGGCGGCGACCCGCTGGCCTTGAGCGACGAGAAACTGGCGGCATTTGCGCAGGCCCTGGAGCGTATCCCCCACATCCGGCGCCTGCGCATCCACACCCGCCAACCCGTGGTACTGCCCTCACGGGTGGACGACGCCCTCGTCTCCTGGTTGGCCGCGTCGAAACTCCAGAAGGTGGTGGTACTGCACATGAACCACGCCCGGGAGATGGATGCGGATCTCGCCGCTGCCTGTGCACGGCTCAGAGCGGCCGGCGCCACCCTGCTCAACCAATCGGTGCTGCTGCGCGGAGTCAACGACAGCGCCGATGCCCTCGCGGACCTCTCCCAGGCTTTGTTCGGCGCCGGTGTGCTTCCCTACTACCTAAGCCTGCTCGATCCCGTGGCCGGAGCCGCCCACTTCGATGTGCCCGAGTCCGAGGCGGTACGCATCATGGCCGAACTCCGCGCCCGCTTGCCTGGCTATCTCGTGCCCAAGCTGGTCAGGGAAGTGCCGGGCGCTCCTTCCAAGGTGCCCGTGAGCGACTGAGCCGGCCGTGTAACCGGCTCATGCCCGGGCTGGAATCACTGGAAAAACCGCCGGGGATGGGATAAAAGTACCGGCTTGGAAGAAGAACTTAGAACCGACGGACCCATCTGAGGAGATAGCTTGTCCCCACGTAGCGCCCTGCCGGTCCTGGTCGTCGCGCCTTCCCAGAACGACGCCGAGATGCTGAACAGCACGCTGCGTAACGCGGGCCACGCCGTGCGCCCCATCTGGGCGGCGAGCATGGATGACGCCGAGAAGAGCCTCAAGCAACAGAAGCCAGACCTGATCCTCTGCTCCACCAGTGTGCCGGCCGCCCCCTTCAAGGACGTAGTGCGGCTGCGCGACATGACGCTACCCAACGTACCGATCATCGCCATCGGCAAGAGCCTGTCCCCGGCCATCATCGCCGAGATCATCAATACCGGCGCCCGGGACCTCGTCTCCATGGATCAGGTGGAACACCTGCAGGCGGTGGTGTCGCGCGAGCTCGAGGTGCTGCAGCTGGCCCGCGACTTCGAGCACACCAGCATCAAGCTCCATGAGTACGAGAAACGCATCAACCTGGTGGTGAAGGAGTCCAAGGATGCCATCACCTACGTGCACGACGGCATCATCCTCTCCGCCAATCCGGCTTTCCTGGAGCTCTTCGGCCACAAGGATAGTTCCGACATCGAGGGTACGCCCATCCTCGAGCTCTTCGAGAGCAGCTCGCAGATCGCCCTGAAGGAGGCCCTGCGGGTGCTCAACAAGGGCCAGGCCGCGAACCCGCTCACCGTCAAGGGCCAGGGCACCGACGGCAAGAGCTTCAGCACCACCCTCGAGTTCGCGCAGGTGCAGGTGGACGGGGAATCGGCCATCGCCATCTCCATCCGCAGCGACGCGGACGCGAAGGAAGCCGAGGCCAAGAAGAAGGAAGCGCAGGAACTGGCCGTGAAGGTGCACGCCAAGGCCCAGGCGCAGCAGGCCAAAGCCCAGGAGCAGGCCGGCAACCTCTCTCAGCAGCTGGAGGCCAAGGATCAGCAGATCGAGCTCCTCAACCAGAAGCTCGCCGCCAGCGTGCAGCAGCTCACCACCTATAGGAACCTGGACCTGTTCACCGGACTGATGAACCGGACCTTCTTCCTGGAGGCCCTCACCTCCGCCCTGCAGAAGCCGCCCAAGGGCGGCGTGCTCGGCCTCGTGATCATCAAGCCGGACAAGTTCACCGCCGTGGCGGAGAAGGTCGGGGTGCTGGCGAGCGACACGATCATCAAGGCCCTTGCCGACCTCATCCGCACCACCGCCGCCAAGGAGGACCAGGTGGCTCGCTTCGGCGGCACCGTGTACATGGCCCTCGTGGTGCGCCCCAAGATCAACGACATCGCCGACTGGTGCGACCGGCTGCGCACCGCCGCCTCGAGCCGCATATTCCAGGCGGGCGGCAAGTCCACCAGCCTCACCGTGAGCATCTCCTACGTGGAGGTGGGTGCGGACCGGAACAACGTGGAGAAGCTGCTGGAGGACGCTGAGCAGGCCCATCGCAACGCCCTGCAGGCCGGCGGCAACAAGGTGGTGGGCTGGACCCCGCCCACCGTGGACGCCGAGGGCCGCGTCACCGACACCGAGTGGACCCGGCGTTTCACCGAGGCCCTCAAGAACAACAAGTTCCTGCTGGCCTTCCAGCCGGTGGCGAGCCTCACCGGCGAACCCATCGATCTGCACGATGTGCTGGTGCGCATGCGCGGCGACAAGGACGAGGAGATCCCACCCAAGGACTTCCTGCCCGCCGCCGAGCGCATCAACATGATGACCGCCATCGACCGTTGGATCCTGGAGGGCTCCATCGCCGCCATGCAGGAGCGCCTCAAGCAGGGCCGCACCAGCAGCCTGTTCGTGCGTCTCTCCGACCAGTCGCTCACCGACAGGGGCATGTTGGGTTGGATCGAGAAGCTCCTGGCCGGTGCCACGGGCATCGCGGCCGAGAACCTGATCTTCGAGATTCCGGAGAAATCCGCGGAGAAGTACCTGACCGACACCAAGTCCTTCGCCGACGGGGTGCGTAAGCTCAAGTGCCGCTTCGCCCTCGAACACTTCGGCATCGGCCACGATCCGATGCACACCCTCGACCTCATCAAAGACGTGGATTACCTGAAGATCGACGGCTCCATCAGCGCCGTGCTGGCTACGGACCCGCGCAAGCACGAGATGGTGAAGAACCTGGTGAAGCAGGCCCAGGAGTCAGGCATCAAGACCGTGGCGGAGCGGGTGGAGAAACCGGAGACTATGGCGGTGCTCTATACCCTGGGTATCGAGTTCATCCAGGGCAACATCGTCCAGGAACCCGAGGTCGTCATGACGGACGCACGCGCTCCCCGGTAGTCCAGCCGCATAGAGCGCCTCACTGCTGCGTTGCGACCTCGCTCGCAATGCTCATTTACCTAAAAGTAAACTCCGCTTGCTAGCGAGTCCGCGCCTTGCATTGAGGCGTTCTATGCGGCTCTTGGGTCTTGCGGTTTAAAGAACTTGCTGCAACTTTTGGAGCGCTGCGATTCGGTCTTCGATAGGCGGGTGCGACATGAAGAGGCGCATAGCCCCCCGACCGTCGCTGATACCGAAGGCCTGCAGCTGCTTGGGCAGCGCCGCAGGCTCCTCCATCTGCTGCAGCCGCTGCAGCGCGGAGATCATCTTGTTGCGGCCCGCGAGACGGGCGCCGCCGGCATCGGCCCGGAACTCGCGCCAGCGGGAGAAAGCCATGACGATGAGGCTCGCCAGGATGCCGAACAGGATCTGGGCGATCATGGAAGTGATGAAGTAGGCGATGTAGCTCATGCCCCCTCCGTCCCGGTCATCCCGCGCTACGGCGCGGGCCACGATATCCGCCACGATCCGCGCGAAGAAGATCACGAAGGTGTTGACCACCCCCTGGATGAGGCTCAAGGTCACCATGTCGCCGTTGGCCACATGGGTGATCTCGTGGCCCAGCACCGCTTCCACCTCTTCATGCTTCATGGCCTGCAGGAGACCCGTGCTCACCGCCACGAGCGCATGGTCGCGGCGCATACCGGTGGCGAAGGCGTTTGGCTGGGGCGAGTCGTAGATGGCGACCTCGGGCATTCCGATCTGAGCCTGCCGCCCCAGGCGCTCCACGGTGCTCTTGAGCCAGGCCTCATCCGCGTTCTGGGGCGTCTCGATGATCCGCCCGCCGGTACTCCTGAGCGCCATCCACTTGGAGATGGCGAGGGAGACGAGCGCACCGCCCATGCCGAACACGGCAGCAAAAACCAGGAGACCCGCCAAGGTGCCAGGGTTGGCCCAGGGACCGAGGACGCCCGAGGCCAGGAGGACGTTGTAGACGATGCTGAGGACCAGCATCACTGCGAGGTTAGTGAGCACGAACAAGAGCACGCGTTTCATGGGAAGGCTCGCTCGTTAAAAGGCAGTTATATCCTCATGTAGACATGGCGTCCTGGAGCGAAGTTTCAAACCTCACTTCGCCCGGCCCGGCCAGCGGGATTCAGGATAGAGCGCGTCTACGCTACGGTAGTTCTTGGGCAGTTTCAGCCCCTTGCGGCCCCGATCGCCCTTGTACTCTGCCAGCTCCTTGGGCGTCAGGGTCATATGGCGGCTGCCGCAGACCACGATCAGGTTCTCGCCTGCCGGCACGCAGGTGATGGCGGACATGAACTCCTCCCGGGCCGCGTGCTTCTTGGTGTTGATGCCCATGATCTTGTTGCCCTTGCCGCGGGCGAGCTCCGGCAGGTTCTTGATGCCGAACACCAGGATGTGGCCCTCGTTGCTGACCGCCACCAGTTGATCGGTCTTGAGATCCTTGATGGGCGACGGTACGTTCACCTTGGCGCCGGGTTTCAGTTTCAAAACCGCCTTGCCGGAGCGGTTGCGGGTGATGAGTTCCGCGAGCTTCACCACGAAGCCGTAGCCCAGGTCGTTCGCCACCAGCCACAGGTCCGTGGGCTCACCGATGAGCGCACCGGCGAATGTGGCGCCGTCCGGCGGC
>DASUBN010000046.1:0-3064 GCA_035763245.1 Gammaproteobacteria bacterium
ATCCCGGGCTTCTCCCTTGGGCGGAGGCGGGAGAACCCGCATAATATCGGCCATGATGACCAGCAACGACATCCGCACGAGTTTCCTCGAGTTCTTCAAGTCCAAGGGCCATACGGTGGTGGCCTCGAGCCCGCTGGTGCCCGCCAATGACCCGACGCTGCTCTTCACCAACGCCGGGATGGTGCAGTTCAAGGACGTGTTCCTGGGGCGCGACAAGCGCGACTACAGCCGCGCCGCCTCCTCGCAGCGCTGCGTGCGCGCCGGCGGCAAGCACAACGACCTGGAGAACGTGGGCTACACCGCGCGCCACCACACCTTCTTCGAGATGCTGGGCAACTTCAGCTTCGGCGACTACTTCAAGAAGGACGCCATCCAGTATTCCTGGGAGTTGCTGACGAAGGTCTGGAAGCTGCCGGCAGACCGGCTCTGGGTGACGGTCTACGAGACCGACGACGAAGCCTACAACCACTGGCTCAAGGACGTGGGCGTTCCGAAAGAGCGCATCGTGCGCATCGGCGACAAGCCGGGCGGCCAGAAGTACCAGAGCGACAACTTCTGGCAGATGGCGGACACCGGCCCCTGCGGGCCCTGCTCCGAGATCTTCTACGATCACGGTGAGTCAGTGGCCGGCGGCCCGCCGGGCTCGAAGGACGCGGACGGGGACCGCTATATAGAAGTCTGGAACCTGGTGTTCATGCAGTTCGACCGCTCGGCAGAGGGCGTGCTGACGCCCTTACCCAAGCCCTGCGTGGACACGGGCATGGGTCTGGAGCGCATCACCGCCGTGCTCCAGCACGTGCACTCGAACTACGAGATCGACCTCTTCAGGAAGCTCATCGACGCAGCCGCCCAGGTGACGGGCGCGAAAGACAAGCAGAGTCCCTCGCTGCGGGTGATCGCGGACCACATCCGCGCCTGCGCCTTCCTCATCACCGACGGGGTGCTGCCCTCGAACGAGGGCCGCGGCTATGTGCTGCGCCGCATCATCCGCCGCGCTATCCGCCACGGCTATAAGCTCGGCATGGAGAAGCCCTTCTTCCATAAGCTGGTGAAGGCCCTGGATGCGGAGATGGGCGGGGCCTATCCGGAACTGCACAAGGCCGCGGGCCACGTGGACAAGGTGCTGCTCCAGGAAGAGGAGCGCTTTGCGGAGACCCTGGATCAGGGCATGCGGCTGCTCGACGCCGCCATCAAGAACCTCAAGGGCAAGACGCTCTCCGGCGAGACCATCTTCAAGCTCTACGACACCTACGGCTTCCCGGCGGACCTCACCAACGACATCGCCCGGGAGCGGGGCTTGAGCCTCGACATGGCTGGCTTCGAGAAGGAGATGGAGGCGCAGAAGAACCGCGCCCGGGCCGCCAGCAACTTCGGCGCCGACTACGGCCAGGACGTGGCGATCGATGCTGAAACCAGGTTCACGGGCTATGAGCACCTGAAGGACCAGGGCAAGGTCGTGGCGCTGTTCCGAGGCAAGGATGCGGTGCAGAAACTCGCCGCGGGCGAGCAGGGCATGGTGGTGCTGGACCACACGCCTTTCTACGCGGAGTCCGGCGGCCAGGTGGGGGACCAGGGCCTGCTCAAGACGGTGGACGCGGAGTTCAAGGTGGCGGACACCCAGAAGCGGGGCGGCGGCGCCCATGCGCATCTCGGCAGCGTCACTAAGGGCGAGATCAAGGTCGGCGACACGGTGGAAGCCCTGGTGGACCCGGCGCTGCGCGCCGCCACGGTGCTGAACCACTCCGCCACCCATCTGCTGCACGCGGCCCTGCGCCAGGTGCTCGGCACCCACGTGACCCAGAAGGGCTCGCTTGTCGCTCCGGACCGGCTGCGCTTCGACTTCTCCCACTATCAGGCGGTGACGCCGGAGGAGCTGGCGCGCATCGAGGACCTGGTCAACGCCGAGGTGCGGCGCAACGAGGCGGCGGACGTGCGCGAGATGGGCTACGACGAGGCCATCAAGTTCGGCGCCATGGCGCTGTTCGGCGAGAAGTACGGCGACGTCGTGCGAGTCATGAAGTTCGGGGACTTCTCCACCGAGCTTTGCGGCGGCACCCACGTGCATCGCACCGGCGACATCGGCCTCTTCAAGATCGTGAGCGAGGGCGGCGTGGCGGCCGGCGTGCGCCGCATCGAGGCGGTGACCGGCGCCGGCGCGCTCACCTACGTGAACGGCCTGCAGAAGATCGTGAGGCAGATCGAGGACACGGTGCGCGCCGGGCCCGAGGACGTGGTGGCGAAGACCCAACAGCTCCTGGAGCGCAACAAGCAGCTGGAGAAGCAGCTCGCCCAACTGTCCGGCAAGCTCGCCGCCAACCGCGGCGACGAGCTGGTGTCCCAGGCGGTCGCCGTGGGTCCCGCCAAGCTCCTGGCCGCCAAGGTGGACGGGGTGGACGGCGGCGCGCTGCGCGACCTCTTGGACCAGCTCAAGAACAAGCTCGGCTCGGGCGTGATCGTGCTCGGTGCCGCCAACGAGGGCAAGGTGAGCCTGATCGCGGGCGTGACCCAAGACCTCACCGCCAAGGTGAAGGCCGGCGAGCTCGTGAACATGGTGGCCCAGCAGGTGGGCGGCAAGGGCGGCGGCCGGCCGGATATGGCCCAGGCCGGCGGCACCGATCCCTCCAAGCTGGACGCGGCGCTCAAGTCCGTGCCCGAGTGGGTTAAAGGTAAACTAGCGTGAACACGCCGGGCGTCTGACCCGCCCACGGGATCCCCATTTGGCCCTCATCGTCCAGAAGTACGGCGGCACCTCCGTCGGGGACTGCGACCGCATCGAGCACGTGGCCGGCAAGGTCGCGGCCACGCGCGGGCAGGGCCACGACGTGGTGGTGGCGGTCTCCGCCATGGCCGGCGAGACGGACCGGCTCATCCGCCTCGCCAACGCCATCACCCCGCGCCCCAATGCCCGCGAGATGGACGTGCTGCTCGCCACCGGCGAACAGGTGTCCATCGCGCTGCTCTGCATCGCCCTCGGGAAGCGTGGCCTCAAGTCCCAGTCCTTCACCGCGACGCAGGTGTGCATACGTACCGACAGCGCGCACACCAAGGCGCGCATCGAAGAGAT
>DASUBN010000047.1:0-4633 GCA_035763245.1 Gammaproteobacteria bacterium
CGAATCCACCGTAGCGAGCGCCTGGCCCTTCTTGACCGTCTCCCCCTGCGTGACAAGGAGTTTCGCCACCGGACCGGAGAACGGCGCCAGCACCGGCGTAGAGCGGTTGCGGTCGAAGTCCACGATGCCGGTGGTGTCCACCGTGGTGTGATACTCCGCGGCCTCGACGGTATAGAGGTGGATGTTCTGCTGCTGCGCCGCGGTCAGGGTCACATCATGCGGTGTGCTTACCTGTTGCTGGTCCTTGCCGGACGAACAGGCGCCGAGCGCCAGGGCGCCGACCAGCACGGCGATGGCCGGCAAGCGCACGGAAACAAGGGTAGAGCGGTTGCGGTTCTTCATATTCATTCCCCGGAAAGGTCCGCGTGGTTCCACCAGCCGCCGCCGAGCGCCTGATAGAGTGCGGCGGTATCGGCGAAGCGCTCCGACTCGGCCTGCACGAAGGTCACGTGGGCTTGCTGGTAGGCTTGTTCGGCATTCAACAGTTGCAGCGGATCGGCGTAGCCGTCCTTCGCCTGCAGCTCCGTCAGGTCCAGGCTGTGCTGGGCGGCTTGGTCCGCCGCCGCGGCCGCCTGCAGCTCCTTCGCGTCCTGGTCCAGGGCGGTCAGAGTGTCAGCGACGTTCTGGAAAGCCGTCAGCACGGTGCTGCGGTATTGCTGGGCCGCCTCGTCATAGGCCGCCTCCGCCGCACGCTGTTGATGCATCAGGGTGCCGCCCTCGAACAGCGGCTGGGTGATGGCCGCCGCCAGGCTCCAGAAGCCGGTACCCGCGGTGAATAGCTTCGAGAAAGCGAGCGCCGTGCTGCCGGTGCTGGCGGTGAGTTCGAGGTTGGGCAGCCGGCTCGCCTCGGTTACCCCGATCTGGGCACAGGCCGCGTGCAGGTCCGCCTCCGCCTGTCGCACGTCCGGACGCTGCGCCACGAGCTTCGAGGGCAGGCTGAGGGGCAGGTCCTCGGGCAGCTGCAGATCCGAAAGCTGGAGCGTGCCGTCCGGGGCGTCGGCCGGGAACTCTCCCACCAGCACCGCAAGCAGATGGCGCTCCTGCTCCAGCTGCTTGACCAAGGGCGGCAGGGTGGCATTGACCTGCGCGAGCTGGGTCTCCTGTGCTGCCACGTCGATCTGGCTGGCGTAGCCCTTGTCGTATTGGTAGCGCAGGATCTTGAGCATCTGCGTATTCACGTCGACCAGCTGCCGGGTGGCGTCGGCCTGGGCGCTCAAGGCCGCCACCTGCACCGCCGTCACCACCACGTTCGAAGTGAGCGTGGTCCAGGCCGCGATCATCTGGAAGTGGACTGCCTGCTCCTGCGCCTCCAGCGACTCCACCGTGCGGCGGTTGAGGCCGAAGAGATCCGGCGAGTAGCCGATGCTGAGCTGCGGCGTGTACAGGTTGTACAGGTCCTCATTCGAGTTCGGCACGGGCGCCAGCACGTAGGGCTGCCGCTGGCGGCTCGCCGAGAAGCTGAACGTGGCGCTGGGATAATAGGAGCCTCGCTGTGCCAGCATGTCTTCGTGCGCCACCGTCAGGGCCGCCTGCGCGGCCTTGAGGTCCGGGTTGTTCTTGAGGGACTGCTCGACGAGCGCGTCCAGTGGCTTGGAATGGAACAGCGTCCACCAGTCGCCGGGGAGGTTCGCGCCCGCGCTGAAATGCTGCGCCGAGCCGCCGGGCACGTCCGGCGTGGACGCAGTGGTTCCCACCGGCTGCGCGGTGTAGCCGCTCACCTTGGGCGCGGCGGGCGGCTTGAAATCTGGGCCGGCCGCGCAGCCCGTAAGCACCAGCACGGCGATGGCCGCAAGCGCGGGCCGCAGACGCCGCGGAGCCATAACGGACGCCACGTATACCACGTGACGCACGGTCAACGATGCAAATCGCATGGACAAGATCCCGTTAAATCCCGACGAACGGCGCGCCTCAGCCCAAGGCCGAGGCGGGAGCCAGCATCAAACGAGGGGGTTCAACGGCGGTCCGCGGCTGAAACGGGTGCGGGGGAAGGCTTGGACGTGGACTTCGGCGGGCTTGGCGCCCCGGTACTCGGCGTACACCGGCTCAGGCGGCACCACCAGCGCCATGCCCGGCACGCCGAAAGCGTGGCCGGCCAGGACGCAGTATTCGCAATGGGCAGGCAAGGAACCGATGGGATGGGTGTTCTCGTGGGCCGGCAGCGCCGTCTGCACCACCAGCATCACCGCGAGCGCGGCGAACATGACCCTGCGCCTGGCGCGCAAGACATGCAACATGCGGGCGATCACGAACCTCACTTGCATCGATGCAACTCTGCCGATGACTTCGCGGACATCCCCAGCCGCGGGGCTGGCCGGTGCGGCATTGTGCGCCGCCCCAGGGCGGCGGCGCAATCGCCCTTCGACCGCCGGCTGCGGCCGGTGGCGCCGGCCACCCATATAGACACGGATACCTGTGTCAGGTTCCCTGCTTTCCCTTGGTCGTGGTGATCATCACCACGCTGCCGAGCACGAACAGGGTGCCGACCAGGGTCCGAAGGTCGAGGGCTTCGCCGCCCAGGAAGTAGCCCACCAGCACGGCCACCACCGGATTGACGTATGCAAAGGTGCCGACGCGGGTGGGCGACTCGCGGCCCAGGAGCCAGACGTAGGCGGTGAAGGCGATGATGGAACCGGGGACGATCAGGTAGAACAGGGAGAACCATGCGCCGGCGGAGACCGCCCCCGGGTGGAAATCGTGGAGCTCCCCGAGACCCGCGGCGATGACCGCCAGGAACAGGCCACCCACGAGCATCTGCGCCCCCGAGCTCAGGAACTTGGACTCGGGCAGAGGCTGGGTGCGCATGACCACGGAGGCAGTGGCCCAGGCCGTGCAGCTCACCATCAGGGCTGCGGCGCCCAACTTGTCGATGGACGCCCCGCCCAGATCCAGCGAATGGCTCACCAGTACCACGACGCCACCCAAGCCCACCAGGAGTGCCAGTGCGAGGCGCAGAGTGAGCTTCTGAGTGCGCAGGAAGACGATCTCCGCCAGCACCATGAAAGCCGCGGTCATGGCCATGATCACCGCCGTGACCCCAGAGGGCACACGCCGCTCGGCCCAGAACACGAGACCGTAGTCCACGGCGAAGCTCAGGAACGCGACCAGGGAGATGGACGCCCATTGGCGCGGAGTCGGCAGCCGTTCGCCCCGGGCGAGCATCCAACCGAAGAGCAGCAGCCCGGCGATGAAGAAACGGATGGCCGCGAGCAGGAAGGGCGGGACTTGCTCCACACCCACGCGGATCGCGAGATAGGTGGAGCCCCACACGAAATAGATAATCGCGAAGGCCAGCAGCGTCTTCCACCTCGGACGGTAAGCGTTCGCGCCCAAAACTCCTCACTCCCCGAAAAGTTCGAGGCGTCATGGTAAGGGAAAATTAGGGCGTTTCCCGTCGCATTCGGATACTCACCGATGCTGTAATCCGGCGCTGTGAACGAGCGTCACAAGCAACCATGAGTTCACGGCAAGTTCGCGTACTCCACCCGGGCTTGCTGCAGGACGGGGATATTGTGGTCGGCTTCTTTCCAGAGACTGAAGAAATCCTGGTAGGCCGCCTTCGCTTTGGCGGTGTCGCCCGCCATGGCGTAGGCACGGCCAAGCTCGAGACGGGCCAGGGCGCCGGTCACGAAGTTCGTCACCACCCCCGAGTGATCCAACAGCTTCTGGAACTCCGCGGCGGCGGCCGCGCCGTCATGGGCCATGAGATAAGCCTGGCCGCGCAGGTAAGCGGGGTAGAGATAATTGATGAAGGTGTTCGCGCCGCCGAGCTCGTAAGGCGCGGCGACCTTGAGGTCCGCGAGCGCCCGCCCGGCGTCGCCGGCATCGAGCGCGACGGCGGCGTCGATGCAGGACAACCAATAGAGCTTCAACAGGCTGTCAGTGGGGTAGTCCCGCTTCAGTTCCCGCACCAGGGGTCCGACCTGCCGGGCATCGCCGCTGCGGGCCAGGGTGAAAGCCGCTATCAGCTTCACATCGCGCCCTTGGGAAAGCCCCAGGGCCTTGTCGACTCCGGCACGCGCGACGGAGAAGTCGCCCCACTCCGCCTCCCGGAGCGCCGCGTTCACCTGCCACATGGCCGCGGTCTCCGGGTAACCGGCGTGGATCGCCGAGTCCATCGACTGCTGCGTGAGGTCGCGGGCGCGCTTCGCCCGCCCGTAGTAGGCCTCGGTGTCGGAGTCCATGGACAGGAGCGTGTCTTCATCCCCGGGTTTTCCCATGGCCCAGGCCACCTGCGCCTTCATCTGCGCGCCGTTGCCGCGCAGGAAGGCGAGCCAGTACTGGTTCTGGTGCAGGTAGCGGCCGTCCAGCCCGCGCGTGAAGGCTTCATCGAGGGTCGCTTGGGCGGCATCGAAGCGGTTCAGGCTGATCTCCATGCCGAGCACGTTGGTATAAGTGATGACGCTCGGGGTGAGCTGCAGCGCCTGCTGGTATTCCGCGAGAGCTTCCTCGAGCCGCCCCATCTGGGCATAGTCGTTGCCCAGGTTGTTGCGCGCCACGGAATCCCGCGGGTATTTGCCCTGCCATACCTTGTAGTTCTCTATCTCCTTCTGCAGGTCGCCGGTCTCTAGGAAATAGATGCCGGCCAGCTGCAGGCTCTCGCGCTCGCTGGCTCGGCCGCGCAAGGCATACGCCT
>DASUBN010000048.1:0-2375 GCA_035763245.1 Gammaproteobacteria bacterium
TCTTCAAGCTGTCAGGGCAGCAACTTCCCAAATGGCCGCAAGAGTGTGTGGTCTGCAGCAAGTACTGTGTCGAGACCCGCGAGCTCCGCTGCACGCTGATCACGCAGCGCTCGGGTGTGTCGCGGCCGTTCTTCGCCAAGAGCCCATACGTGTTTGCTGTGCCAGTACATGTCTCGGATCCAAGCTGTCTGCGCAAGTTCAAGCACCCGGCGCCGTGGTGGGTGTATGTCCTGGGCGTCTGCCTCGTCGTGGCGGCGGGTCTCGCCGGAGCCTCCTTGGTGCGTCCTGAGCTCGCCGCCAGGCTCTTCGTCTTCGCGCCGAGCGCCCTGAGCGGGTGGTTGCTGCTGATGATCCCCTTCAGCGACATGTACCCCGACTATATCTCCATCACGGACAACGATGGACGGGATTTCGGTGTACATTTCCATCATGCGGCCTATGCCCGGAAGTTTGCGGAACTCAACCGGGACATCGTGTTCCAGGTGGAGCGCCCGGCCTGGGACGTCTCCATCGACATCTTCCCCAAGCAGGACGAGTAAGAGGGCGGTCGGGAGGCGTAAGATTCAAGCCAGGGATAGATTGATTGAAAAAGGTCGATATGCAGCTCATCCGCACGGTTTCATTGGGCATCGCTCTCTGCACGTTCGGTGCTGCTTTCGCGATGCCGCCCAAGGGTGGCACCGCGATGATCGGGGTGTACTCCGCGCTGTCCACGATCGGCTGTGGCAGGAGCCCGACGCCGCTCGTCTCCCCCGACGACAAGGTGAAGCTCACGCATTCCACGGATGCCGCCGGCGCGCGACACTGGCAGGCTGAGACTTCGAGGGGCGTCGTGTTGCTCGAGACCCATGCCTGGCCTTGCCCCGAGTTCCTCTGGGCGCCGGACTCCAGTGCCTTGGCGGTAACCTACAGCGAAGGCGGCAACCCCGGCGACTTCCGCCTGGCGCTTTATCGCTTCGGAGCAGGGCAGGAAGGTCCGCTCGATATCGCCGCCACCGCACGCGCGGACTTCATGAACCACTACCCCCGTTGCAGCGGCCCAAGGAGCCCCGATCTGGCCGCCATCGCGTGGCTGGATGGCGCGAGCCGTCTGCTCGTGGCGGCGCAAGTACAACCCCATTCCGATTGCGACGACCGTGGCACCTTCGCGCTCTACGAGGTCTCGGTCCCGGATGGCAAGATCCTGGCCAAGTACGGCCAACTCGAGGCGAAGCGGCGGTTCGGGGACAAGCTCGGGCCGGCGCTGCGCCGGGCCGACGACCGCTGCATCACCGAGCCCGGCTCCTGCCATCCTCCGTACGCTCCGGACAAGGGCAACGGGGTTCACAAAACGTGAACCAGGCGGTACGGGCGATACCCTTTCGCCCTTAGAATAGCGCCCCTTCTTCCGTCCACTTCGGGAACCGAATCCATGAAGAACCTGTGTCGGGTGGCGCTCGCCGCCGCCTTCGGTCTGACTCTGTCTCTCGCCGCCACGGCCGCCGATGCGCCCAAGCCCTTCACCCAGGACGACGCCAAGGCGATCATCGGCGACCTGCAGAAGGTAGTCGCACCGCGCGGCATAGACGTGAGCAAGGAGATCACCCTCGGCGGCATCCAGCAGTGGATCACCGTGCGCGGCCGCGACGACCGGAACCCCGTCCTGCTCTTCATCCACGGCGGGCCCGGCGCCCCGGAGATGCCGACCAGCTGGACCTTCGAGAACGACTGGGAGGATTTCTTCACCGTGGTGCAGTGGGATCAGCGCGGTTCCGGCAAGACCTACCTCGCAGATGACCCGGCGAAGGTCGGTCCCACCATGACTCCCGACCGCATGGTGGAAGACGCCGCGGAGCTGGTGCAATACCTGCGCAAGACATATCACAAGGACAAGATCTTCGTGCTGGGCCACTCCTGGGGCAGCTACGTGGGTCTGCGTCTCGCCCACGAGCATCCGGAGGGGCTCTACGCCTATATAGGTATGGGCCAGATCATCGACATGCGCGAGAACGAGCGGGTGGATTTCGACGCCACCCTCGCCATGGCCGAGGCGGACCACAACGCCGAGGCCGTGAAGGAGCTCAAGGCCCTGGAGCCCTATCCTGACGCCAACGGCCAAGTCACCCGCGCCGCCATCGACACCGAGCGCGACTGGTCGGTCCACTACGGCGGGCTCACCCACGGCCGCGACAGCTACGATTACTATTACCACGCCGGCAAGCTATCGCCGGACTATACCGAGGCCGACTACCAGGCCATCGGTGCCGGTTCTGATCTCTCCTTGGCGCGGCTCCTGCCGGGCATGATGCAGGCGGATTTCACCAAGGTGACGGACTTCCGCTGTCCCATCATCCTATTCAACGGCCGCTACGATACCACCGTCTCCGCCGTGCTTG
>DASUBN010000049.1:0-4762 GCA_035763245.1 Gammaproteobacteria bacterium
ATGCTTCGCCTCGCCTCGGAGCGCGCCGAATGCGACGTGCTGATCCTCGCCCGGGGCGGCGGCTCCCTGGAGGATCTCTGGTCTTTCAACGAAGAGAGTGTGGCCCGGGCCATCCGCGCCTCCGCCATCCCCGTGGTGAGCGGTGTGGGTCACGAGATCGACTTCACTATCGCCGACTTCGCCGCGGACCTCAGGGCGCCGACACCCAGCGGCGCCGCGGAACTGGTGACACCCGACGCTGCTGCCTGGCGCGCCCAGATCAAAGAGCAGGCCCTGCGTCTCGGACTCGCCCTGGACCGCCGCTTGGAGGACTGGCAGGAGCGGCTTAGCTGGTGCCAGGGCCGCCTCGCCCAACTGCACCCTGGCCGGGTGCTTCGGGACCGTGCCCAGCGGCTCGACGAACTGGAGTTGCGCCTCAAACAGGGCATGCACCGGCAGCTGCATCAGGAGCAGGGCCGGCATGCTGAACTCGCCGCGCGGCTGCGGGAGCACAGCCCCGCCCAGAGCCTGCGGCGCACCAGTGATCGCTTGATCGGCCTCGCCCAACGCCTCCAGGCCGCCGCCCGTGCCCACGGCCTCGCCGCCCGCAACCGCGTGGCCCTCGCGGTCCGGGCGCTGGACGCCGTGAGCCCGCTCGCCACCTTGAACCGCGGCTACGCCATCGTGAGCGACGCCGCCACCGGCGTCGTCATCAGCCATGTGAGCGAGGCGCGCGCCGGCCAGGCTATCCGTACCCAACTCGCTGACGGCAGCCTGTCTGCGGAAATCAAAGCCATAACGCCGGGAGAGAAGGGATGAGAGTGCTCGCGGCTGCCCTCTGTCTCTTCCTGCCCGTCATGGCACTTGCCATCGATCTGCCTGCATCGGAACCGGTGCCGGGCGGCGTCGCCGTGGTGCCGCTCCCCTACAGTGGTAAGACTGCACCCAAGGCGAAGTTGGATGGCAAACCCGTGATGGTGGTGATGCACGCCGCCCAGTGGTTCGCCCTCGTGGGCATCGCTCTCGAGACTTCCCCCGGTGAACTCTCCCTGGACGTGAGCCAAGGCGGCGGCGTGCAGCAGGTGAAGTTCGACGTGGCCCCCAAGCAATATCCTTTGCAGGCCCTTACCATCACCAACCCCGAGATGGTGAACCCGACCCCCGCGCAGTTGCGGCGCATCGAGCGCGAGCAACTGCATCTCGATAAAGTCGTGAACCGCTGGCATAAGACCAGCCGCCCCGGCATCGCCTTCATCTGGCCCGGCAAGGGCCCGGAGACGAGCCCCTTCGGCGTGCACCGCGTGCTCAACGGCGAGCCCCGCAGCCCCCATACCGGCGTCGACCTGGGTGCGCCCGCCGGCACCCCGGTGCATGCGCCGGCGAACGCCGTGGTGGCGGACGTGGGGCGGTACTACTTCTGCGGCAAGACCCTGACCCTCGACATGGGCGAGGGCCTCTACAGCATCTACTGCCACTTGAGCCGAATCACCGTGCGCCCGGGCCAGAGGGTGAAACAGGGCCAGCTGGTGGGCCGCGTCGGCGCCACCGGCCGCACCACCGGTCCCAACCTGCATTGGACCGTGAAGCTCAACGGCGTGGCCGTGGACCCCGCCGTGTTCCTCGGCGCGAACACACCGCCCGCGCCGGTGCTGCCCATGGCCGTTGCCGCCCAGGCTGCACCAGCTGCTGCGACTCGCCCAGTCGCCGCGGCCGTGACTTCCGCTGCACCCGCGGCCATCACCCATAAATAGTGTTTTAGGAACGGTAGACGGCATCCCGCCGAAATCCGTTTCGCCGCCTCCCGGCGGCGAGGCACTTTTGTTTCAGCAAAAGTGCCCAAAACCACTCCCCCGGAGCGCGGGGTGCGGAAGCCGCACCAACCCTGCGCCCTTCGCTCGCTGCGCAGCTTCACACACGGGGCATCCTGCCCCGCGTGTAAAGGCTCGGCCTCCCTGCCTTCGCCCTTCGGCTTGGCTTGCTCGCTCCAGTGCTCGGCTCGCGCTACGGGTTGGAACAACCACACCCTGCGCTGTGGACTCTTCGATACCCGTGGATGGCGCCGAGCGCGCAGCGCCCGGAGGGAAATGCCTGCACAGCAGGACGGGGCGAGGGAACGCCCCGTCCCGGCGACCGGTGCAGGGATGCGCCGTTAGCCGGGCCCCGAGGCCGGGAGCAGCGAGGAGAGTCAATGAAAACCCCGCCTTCTCAAGCGGGGGTTTCATTAAGGCCGCCATCCCCGGGGAGCGTTTCTTTGGCTACTTTCTTGTCGCGACAAGAAAGTAGCCCGCCCCCTGGAGGGGCGGAACCGATTTCGGCAGGGATGCCGAAAACTCTAGGTTGAGCACCGCCCACGGGCGGCCAATCAGGTATAGCTGAGCAGCTTCGCGCTGCGGCGGTACCAGTCGTCGCCGACCGGCTCGAACACGTGGCAGTTGTGCATCTCGCCGCCGTAGATGTGCAGCGACACGGCGATCTGATCGGGGAGCGGGTTGCGGATCAGATGGTACTCGTGAGGCGGGATCAGGCAGCCGGCGGAACCGGTGCCCGCTTGGATGGTGCCGCAGTGCTCGAAGCGATAGCGCTCGCCCTGGTGCTCGGCGATCTCGAACTGCTGCACCTCGATCTGCCCGCTCCACACCCCTTCCACGCACCACATGCCGGCATGGTCGTGGATCAGGGTGCCCTGCCCCGGTCCCCAGGTCATGGCCACCACGGTGTAGCCCAAATCATCGCTGCGGTAAAGGAGACGCCGCGCATAGCTGACGGCGCTCGTCTGGCACACGCAGGCCGGCAGCGCCATGCCCCGGTCCCGGAACAGGCCGCAGAGCAGGTCCTTGATGGCGTGGGTGGTCTGGCGTGAATCGGCGCGGCGCACGGCCGCATCGAGCTGAGGGATCAGCTGGTCAGCACCTTGGAATTCGACGGCTTGCATGGATCACCCGATTACAGGTGTCCATTATAACGCGGCCAGGAATTCGCCGATGGCGGGACGGAAATGCTCCATGTCCACCAGGAAGGAATCGTGGCCCTGCTTGGAGGGCAGCTCGCAGAACCGGGTCTCGATCCCCGCCTTGCTGAGACCCTCCGCCAGCGCCGCCTGCTGGTGTAGCGGGAAGAGGATGTCCGTCTCCACGCCCACCACCAGGGCCTGCTTCAGCTTCAGCTTGCCGAAGGCCCGCTCCACGCTGCCGCCGTGGTCCGCCACGTCGAACAGGTCCATGGCGCGAGACAGGTACAGATAGGAGTTGGGATCGAAGCTCCCCACGAAAGCCTCGGCGCGGGATTCCAGATAGGCTTCCACCTCGAACTCGGGGCCGAAGGGTTCGCTGCCGGCGCTGGCCCTCTCGCGGCCGAAACGCTCCAACCATTCCTTGGCCGAACGGTAGGAGATCATCCCAAGTTTGCGCGCGAGCCGCATGCCTTCCCGCGGCCCTTCACCCGGGGAGTAATGCCCCCCCTGCCAGGCGCCGTCGCTGCGGATCAGCTCCCGCTGCAGGGAACGCACCGCGATGGAGAAGGGTTCCGAATGGCTGGCCGAGGAGATGCTCACCAGTACTTCGGCACTGCCGGGGTACATGAGCACGTAGGCGAGCGCGCTCATGCCGCCCATGGAAGGGCCCATCGCCACCTTCACTTTCTCGAGCCCCAGCTGCTGCAACAGGCGCCGCGCCGCGGCGGCAATGTCCTCCAGCGTCAGCGTGGGGAACGCCGGGCCGTAGGCCTTGCCGCTGCGCGGATCGAGGGAGGAAGGGCCGGTGGAACCGAAACAGCTGCCGAGCGAGTTCACGCAGATCACGTGGAAGCGGTCGGTGTCGATGGCCTTGCCAGGACCCAGCATCTCCTCCCACCAGCCGGGCGTCGGGTCCTCGCCAGAGGACGCTGCATGGGCCGAGGGCGAGAGTCCGGTGAAGAGCAGGAGCACGTTGTCCTTGGCGGCGCTGAGCTTGCCCCAGGATTCGTAGGCGACTTGCACGCCCTCGAGCTCGCCGCCGAGGCGCATGGGGAATTTCCCGGGCAGCGTCACCACGCGCCGCGCCGGGGAACCGGACGGGGCCGGCGCACTGCTATGGACGGTCAGGTGCGGTTTCATGGGGATATTTTACCCGCCGCCCACGACCACAAGCCACACGCCCGTGAGCGCCAGGGTGAGCAGGAGGAACGGCAGGGACCACAGGTGGAATGCCCGCAGGCTGCCGGGTTGCCGCCCCAGCCTCAGGGCGATGAGACTCGCCAGGGAGCCGATGGCGAGACCGAAACCGCCGATGTCCACGCCCCAGGCGAGGCTGCGCCAATCCCCCGAATACCCCGCCAACAGGATCGTGCTGGGCACGTTGCTGATGGCCTGGGAGAGGGCTGCCCCGCTGAGGTAGAGCGTCAAAGGCTGTCGCAAATCAAACCTCGCGAGCAGGTCGCGTATCCAGGGCAGGCTTCCCACTAGCCGCAGGTCCACGAACATCAGCATGAAAACCACGAGCAGCGGCCAGTCGAGGCGGAGGAACACCCGGCGAAACGACACCGCAAACAATAGCGCGGTGAAAAGGAGCGCCAGGGGTGCATGGCGCAGATCCGCGAGCAGGATGAAGGGCGCGAAGCAGGCCGCCGACAGGGCCAACAACGGCCAGCGCACTTCCAGCGGCCCTTGCAGCGCATGCAGCTGCAGTGATCGGGGGCGGAAAGCCAGGAAGGTGAAACCCGCCAGGCAGCAGGCGGCGATGAGCGTGGGCGGCGCCATGCCCGCCGCGAAGGCGAAGAAATGCGTGCCCGACGACTGCCACAGGAAGAT
>DASUBN010000050.1:0-4176 GCA_035763245.1 Gammaproteobacteria bacterium
GCGACCGCTCGGCGCCTCGGCGCCATGGTGGAAGGCTACGACGTGCGCGCCGCGGCACGCGAACAGGTGGAATCCCTGGGCGCCAAGTTCGTGGACACCGGCGTGTCGGCGGAGGGCACGGGCGGATACGCCCGCGAGCTCACCACCGAGGAGAAACAGAAGCAGCAGGACGCCCTTGCCAAGCACGTGGCCCAGGCGGACGCGGTGATCACCACCGCCGCTATCCCGGGCCGGCCGGCGCCGAAGATCCTCACCCGCGCCATGGTGGAGGCCATGAAGCCGGGCGCGGTGATCGTGGACCTCGCCGCCGAGACCGGCGGCAACTGCGAGCTGACCCGGGCTGGCGAGGACGTGATGCAGGGTCTCGTGCTGATCTCCGGTCCGCTGAACCTGCCGAGCATGCTGGCGGAGCATGCCAGCGACATGTACGCCCGCAACCTGCTCAATTTCTTCACGCCGCTGGTGAAGGACGGCAAGCTCGCCATCGACTGGAACGACGAGGTCTATGCCAAGAGCGTCGTGACCCACGACGGCAAGATCCTGCACGAACCCACGCGCAAATTGGCGGAGGGGTGAGGCCGGCGTCTTAAGCGCGGGCACCGCTCGCGCCCGGCCGAACGACCGGACAGGGCTCGAAGCACGATGTCGAGCGGACGGGCAGGAAGCCCGCCCTGGACAAGACACCAGGGATGGATAGAACCAAGAATTCGGAAACTATCTCGAGGACGAAAAATGATAGATGGTTTCATAGCGATCTATATATTCATGCTCGCGGGCTTCACCGGCTATGAGGTGATCTCCCGGGTGCCGGTGATCCTGCACACGCCGCTCATGTCCGGCTCCAACTTCGTGCACGGCATCGTGCTGGTGGGCGCCATGGTGGCCTTGGGGCAAGCCAGCGGCCCCGTGGAGCAGGTCATCGGCTTCATCGGCGTGGCGCTGGCCGCTGGCAACGCCGTGGGCGGCTACGTGGTGACCGAGCGCATGCTGGAGATGTTCAAGACCAGCGGCGGCAAGCCGGGGAAAGCGCCATGAACCTTTCGCCCGCCCTCGTCGATGACCTGATCCAGGCGGCCTACCTCCTGGCCGCCCTGCTCTTCGTCCTGGGCCTGAAGCGCATGAGCTCCCCCAAGGGAGCCAGGGGCGGGATCATCTGGGCCGGCCTCGGCATGGCCATCGCCACCCTCATCACCTTCCTCTACCCCGAGATGCACAACTTCGGTCTGATGCTGGCCGCCATCCTCATCGGCGGCGGTGCCGCCTGGTGGAGCGGTAAGCGCGTACCCATGACCGCCATGCCACAGATGGTGGCGCTCTATAACGGCATGGGCGGCGGCGCGGCCGCGGCCATCGCCGGGGCGGAGCTGCTCCACGCTGGCAGCCTCGGCATGGCGGCGCGGGTGCTGGGCGTGGCCGGCGCGCTCATCGGCACCGTGTCCTTCAGCGGCAGCCTCATCGCCTTCGGCAAGCTGCAGGGACTCATCAACAAATCGCTGCGCTTCAAGGGCCAGCAGCTCGTGAACCTCTTGGTGTTCCTGCTGGCACTCGTGCACGGGGTACTCATCGCAGCGGGTTACAAGCCTGACGACGTAGGTCCGGTCATGCTCTTTTTCGCCTTCGCGCTCGTCTTCGGCGTACTGATGACCGTACCCATCGGCGGTGCCGACATGCCGGTAGTGATCTCCCTCTATAACGCTTTCACGGGCCTCGCCGTGGCCTTCGAGGGCTTCGTGCTGCAGAACGCCGCCATGATCATCGCCGGCACGGTGGTGGGCTCGGCCGGCACCTTGCTCACCCAACTCATGGCGAAGGCCATGAACCGCTCCATCGGCAACGTGCTCTTCTCCAACTTCGGCGAGACCTCGGCCGCCGCGGGCGAGGTGGCCGGGAGCCTAAAGCCCATCGAGGCGCCCGACGCGGCGGTGATGATGGCCTATGCCGCCAAGGTGATCGTGGTGCCGGGGTACGGCATGGCCGTGGCCCAGGCCCAGCACAAGGTCTGGGAGCTGACCCAGTTGCTGCAACACCGCGGCGTGACGGTGAAGTTCGCCATCCACCCGGTGGCAGGCCGCATGCCGGGCCACATGAACGTACTCCTGGCCGAGGCCGGCGTCCCTTACGACATCATCTCGGACCTCGAGGAGATAAACGCCGAGTTCGCTACAGCCGACGTGGCGCTCATCATCGGGGCCAACGACGTGGTGAACCCGGACGCCCGCAACCGCAAGGACAGCCCTATCTACGGCATGCCCATCCTGGACGCGGACAAGGCCAAGAACGTGGTCGTCATCAAACGTGGCCAGGGGCGGGGGTTCTCAGGGATAGAGAACGCGCTCTTCTACATGGACAACACCCGCATGCTCTACGGCGATGGCCAAGAGGCAGTGGCGAGACTGATTCAGGGCGTGAAAGGTCTGGACTGAGGGACCGGCTATCCGGATAAAACCCGCTTTGGGCGGGTTTTATCCGCATCAGGCATGGGTCGCGGCGGGCGGCACCTTGCTCATTTCCTTCTTCAGGGCGGCACGCTGGTCCGGGGTCATGTTCTTCCAGCGCTCCCGCAGCTGCTGCTGCTGATCAGGCGGCAGCTGCTTGTAGCGCCTGTACATGTTGCGGATCTGCCGCTGCTGCTCCGGCGTCAGCTTCTGGAAGGCGTCGTAACGCTGCTGTACCCGGGCCCGCTGATCCGGGGTGAGCTTGCGCCAGCGGGCAAGACGCGCCTTGAACCTAGCGCGCTCCTCGGGGGTCATCTTGCTGTAGCGGTCGGCGGCATTCACCAACCGGTGCTGGCGCTCCGGCGGCAGGCCCGACCATTTATCCTTCTGATAGTTGAGCAGGCGCTGCTGGGTGGGCGTGAGCGAACCCCAGCTGATGGGCGCCTGGGGCGCGATGGCGTGGGTAGCCGCGGCTGGCGGAGCGGCAGGTGGAGCCGCCAAAGCCGGCCCCAGCACCAACCAGGAAGCAGCGAAGCAGAGCGCGCCGAGCTTCACCGGATGGCCCGCCTGCTGTCGCTGCCAGGAGCGCTGGTACCGACAGCGGGCACTGGGATCTTGCCATGGCGCCGGGCTTCATCTGTCACCCGGGTGGGGTCGATTCGGGTGAAAGTCATGGGATCCACCCAATGACCGTCTGCCCCTTGCCAGTCGGCCAGGAACTCCACCAGTTCCGGATCGGGCGCGGCGGCGGGAACGGGGGTCTTGGGGCTGTCGGCCAGGAGCGGCAGGGCGGTGCAGGATAGCCCCAGCAGCAAAGCTGGCCCGAGGAGGCGCCGGGCGATCATCCGCCTATGCCGCTGTCGTCGTCTGCGTCGTCGCTGGTATCGGCTGCCGGCTCCACGGGCTTGGCAGGCTGGCCCTGGGCGGCCATCCATTGGTAGAAGTCCATGTCCGCATACATGTCCAGGTTGTCTGTGGTCATCACCACGGGGGCATCGTCGTTGTTGCCAGCCGCGAAGGGGGAGGCGGGCTCGGGGCTACCGGCGGGGCCGGGGTTGGCGATCAGGAAGCCCCCCACCACGGCCACGAAGACCAGCGCCAGGGCGCCAGCGGGTAGCCGCCACCCGAACTGTTGCCACCGGGGCAGGGGGTGTTCGGCGGCTTCCAGGGCCTTCAGGCGGGCGGCTCGGAGGCGAGCCAAGGTCCCGGCATCTAGGCCGGCTACGCTCGCGTTGAAGACTTCCCGGGCGCGCCGGGTCAGATTTTCGTCCGTGTTCAAGGTGTTACTCATAGCCAATGCTCCCCGAGGCTTTCCCGCAGACTGTGCATGGCCCGCGAGAGATGGGTCTTGACGCTGCCCTCGGAACAGCCCATCGCTTGGGCTGTCTGTGCCACATCCAGCCCTTCCAATATACGCAGCATGAAGGCTTCCCGTTGACGTCCCGGCAGCTCTTGTAACGCTTTCTCCAGGGCGACCATGGCATCGGCCTGGGCTACCCGCTCCCCCGGCTCCAAGGCCGCCGGATCCACGGCGCTGGCGATGGGGTCCGGGAGTTCGTCATCCCCCTCCCCCCTTTGCCCCCCGAAGAAGCTCAGCACACGGTTGCGGACCGCCCGGCGGCGTTGGGTATCCCGGATGCGGCTCTGGAGGATCCGATAGAAGAGGGGTGGCCACTCAGGGGGGGGGCGGTTGGCATAGCGTTTGGCGAGCTGGAGCATGGCGTCCTGCACAGCATCCTCG
>DASUBN010000051.1:0-5050 GCA_035763245.1 Gammaproteobacteria bacterium
TCACGCGTGAACAAGACCCTGGTCCGGCGCGAGTTCTGGGAGAACCGTTCCCTGTGGATGGTGCCGGCGGTGGTCATCGCCATCCTCGCGGTGCTGAGCCTCTACATGCTCATCGCGGTGCTGGTGGGCCACTCCGAGACCGTGAACACCGTGGATGCGAACGGCGTGCACTTCCGCATCGACAACCTGCCCGACTTCAGTACCGCGGCGCCGGAACAGGTCTTAGGTTTCGTGCGCACGGCCACCTTCTTCCTGGGGCTCATGTTCAGTTCCATCATGAAGATCGTGTTGTTCTTCTATCTCTTGGACAGCCTGTACGCGGACCGACGCGACCGCAGCATCCTGTTCTGGCGCTCCATGCCGGTGTCGGACACCCGCACCGTGCTCTCCAAGCTCGGCACCGCGCTACTGACCTTCACGGGCATCACTTTCGCGGCCACGTTGGTGCTTGAGCTGATCCTGCTGGTATTCATGCTGATCATGGGTTCGGTGCTGGGCGTGCACCCCTGGTCCATACTCGGCTACCCCGGCGATTTCCTGGGCAGCTGGTTCTACCTCGCTTACGGCCTCGTGGTGCAGGCCATATGGTTCCTGCCCTACTTCGGCTGGGTGATGCTGGCTTCGGCTTGGGCCAAGAAGACCCCGTTCCTGTGGGCGGTGCTGGTGCCGCTGGGCCTCATGGGCGCGGAGGGCTGGGTGTTCCATAGCGCCCACATCGCGCGCCTGGTGTTCCGCCACAGTCTCGATTGGCTGCCGCTGGCCTACAACTTCGATCCTGAGACGGCCATGACCAAGCACGGCGAGCTGATCTTCAGCGGCGGCAACCTGGTGGGCCTCGACAACCTGGGGCGCCTGTTCGCCAGCCCCGAGCTCTGGATCGGCACGGCCTTGGCGGCGGCGTTCATCTACGGCGCCATCTGGCTGCGCCGCAACCGTTCGGAAATCTGAACCACAGAATTATGAAGTCCTCATCGGGAGAGTAGTCTGGATATGCGACGTATGTTGACCGCCCTATGCCTCTCGGTTGCCGTGCTGAACCTCTCGGGCTGCGTATTGGCCGTCGACGGCAGCGACAGCGACTCCTCATCATGGCATGACAACGCCGCCGACGGTGACAGCAGCCTCTCGCGTGCGGTCCGGGCGCGCCTGGACGGTGACCCCGTCACCCGGGCGGCGGAGTTCACCGTGACGAGCGAGCGCGGCCGCGTCTATCTGGACGGCGTCACCGACAAGCCCGAGGTGCTGGCGAAGGCGGTGCAGATCATCCTCGACACGCCGGACGTGAAGAGCGTCCGCTGCCACGTGTCCATCATCAAGTGACCATCCTTCCGGAACGGGTCTTATGAAGAGAATCCTCGCCGCCTTGCTCCTCTCCGCCGTGCCGGTCCTGTCTCTGGCTGAGATGGGGCCCGTGGCGCGTACCTTGACCGCCGACATCCCGGCGGCCGGCCTGAAGGAGCTGGACCTCCGGGTCGGCGTGGGGGAAGTGCACGTGAGCCCGTCGCCGGACGACCAGGTGCACGTGGAGATCAAGCTGCACCAGAAGGACGAAGAGTTCCTGTGGTTCTTCCATTGGTCGAGCTCCGGCACCGCCAAGGACATCGCCGATGCCGCCATCTACCAGCGGCGACAGGGCGACACCCTCTCCCTGGGTCTCGACCACGATGGCCAGAACGACAGTGTGAAACAAGAATGGAAGTTGGAGCTGCCCACGCGGCTGGCGTTGGATACGGACATGAAGGTCGGCGACCTCGTCATCACCGGGGTCGCCGGAGGCATAGACGCCGTCTTGAACGTGGGTGAACTCGACATCGACGTGCCCCAAGGGCGGATCAAGGCCAATGTGAGTGTGGGCGACATCCGCGCCAAGAGTGACAGCAGCGCTTATGGCCAGGTGCGGGTCGCGAGCAGTATCGGCGATGCGATGCTCACCATCAACGGCGAGCACCCGGGCTATCACGGCCACTCGGGCCTGGGCAACGAGATCTCGGTGGACGGCAAGGGTCCGGACGACATGGATCTCAGCGTGAACGTGGGCGAGGCCACGTTGCGCATCGGCGCGGCCGGCGGCGCCAAGCAGGACGGCGGCAAATGAAGACCAAAGCCCGCATCATATTGGTATCGCTGGCCATCGTGCTGGTGCTGGGCGCTGCCATCACCTGGCGCATGGCGAGCGAGCCGCCGCCGCGGCCCACACTCACGGGCGCGACGCCGGTCGGCAGCGTGGTGATCGGGAAAGACGGCATGACGGCCCTGGATGCGACGCTCGCCACCACAGATATCGCGCACTTCAAAGTGCTGGGCGGCCCGGGCGAGATGGATATCTCAGCTTCCGATGATGACCAGGTACACGTCAGCCTGGAGCTACGGCAGCAGCAGCGCAGCCTGCTGTGGCTGTTCCACTGGCTGAGCAACGATACCGCCCGTGACCTCAAGTCCGCGACGCTGCAGCAGGCGCGGGACGGCGACACCCTGACGGTGGCCTTGGCCTATCCGTCGGGCGAGTGGCGCAGCGACATCCAGGAACGCTGGAAGGTGCGGGTGCCGGCGCGGCTGGCGCTGGACGCCGACCTGTATGCCGGGCAGCTCAAGATCGAGGGCATGGAGGGCGGCATCCGCGCCCACCTCAAGGCCGGCGAGCTCGAGATCTCGAGCCCGGCCGGCGGCATCCACGCAGCGGTGGACTACGGCCGCCTGAAGGTGGTCTCCGACAGCGCCCAGCCCGGCACCCTAAGTGTGAACAGCGAGCACGGTCTCGCGGTGCTGAGCCTCGACGGCAAGTATTACGGCCCGTCCGAGAATCATGGCTTCATGGGTAACGTACACCTGATCGGCAATAACGTCACCGAGCACCGTGCCGGCAAGGACGACATGGATCTGAGCGTGTATGCCGGGGCGGTGTCCTTACAGGTCGGAGCCCTGAAGGACGACGAGAAGACCTATCGGGACCTGTTCACGGACTGATCTCTGCGGCGGCGTTCAATCCCGGAAGTTCACGAACTGCAGGGGCTGCTCCAGCTTGGACTGGCGCAGCAGCGCGATGCAGCTCTGCAGGTCGTCCCGCTTCTTGCCCGAGACCCGCACTTCCTCGCCCTGGATGGCTGCCTGCACCTTGAGGCCGCTGTCCTTGATGAGCTTCACCAGCTTCTTGGCCAGCTCCTTGTCGATGCCTTGCTTCACCTTCATCTGCTGCTTGGCCTTGTCGCCGCTGATGGCTTCGATCTTCTGGGGATCGAAACTCGACACGTCGATGCCGCGCTTGGCGGCCTTGGCGTAGAGGATGTCGGCCACCTGTTTCAGCTGGAACTCGCTATCCGCGAAGAGCGTCAGCAGGTTCTCGAGGCGGTCGATCTTGGCGGAGGACCCCTTGAAGTCGTAGCGCTGGGATATCTCCCGGTTCGCCTGGTCCACCGCGTTGGTGAGCTCGGCGGTGTCCACCTTGGAAACGGCATCGAAAGAGGGCATTGGGGCTCCTTATAACTTCACGTGGACGACGGCCGCGGCGCGCACCGCCTTGGCACGGGCTGCCTCGATGGACTCCGCGCGGGCGAGCGTCACCCCCATGCGCCGGTGGCCGCGGATCTCGGGCTTGCCGAAGAGCCGCATCATGGTATCCGGTTCCCTGAGCGCCGCGTCCACGCCCAGGAACTCCGGTCCGTCGGATTCGCCGTGGGGCAGGATCACGGCGGAGGCGGAGGGTCCGAGCTGGCGGATCACCGGGATCGGGAGCCCCAGGATGGCGCGCACGTGCAGCGCGAACTCCGAGAGATCCTGGGAGATGAGGGTGACGAGCCCGGTGTCGTGGGGCCGGGGCGAGACCTCGCTGAACCACACGGCATCGCCCTTCACGAAGAACTCCATGCCGAAGATGCCGCGCCCGCCCAGGTCGTCCGATACGAGCTTGGCGATGCGCTCGGCCTCGGCCAGCGCCTTGGGGCTCATGGGCTGGGGCTGCCAGGATTCCCGGTAGTCGCCGTCCTCTTGGCGGTGGCCGATGGGGGCGCAGAAGCTCGTGCCGCCGGCGTGGCGCACCGTGAGCAGGGTGATCTCGTAATCGAAGTCGATGAAGCCTTCCACGATCATCCGGCCCTTCCCCGTGCGGCCCCCCTCCTGGCCGTACTTCCAGGCGGCTTCGATCTCCGATTCCTTGCGGACGAGGCTCTGGCCCTTGCCGGAGGAACTCATCACCGGCTTCACCACGCAGGGGATGCCGATGTCGTGGATGGCGGCCCGGAAGGCTTCATAGTCGTCGGCGAAGAGGTAGCGGGAGGTCTTCACCTTGAGCTTTTCGGACGCGAGGCGGCGGATGCCTTCCCGGTCCATGGTGAGGCGCGCGGTGCGGGCCGTGGGGATCACGGTCCAGCCTTCCTTCTCGAGCTCGAGCAGCGTCGGCGTGGCGATGGCCTCGATCTCCGGCACGATGTAGTGGGGCTTCTCCCGCTCCACCAGGCGGCGGATCTCGGCGCCGTCCAGCATGTTGATGACGTGGCTCCGGTGCGCCACCTGCATGGCCGGGGCGTTGGCGTAACGGTCCACGGCGATGACCTCGACGCCGAAGCGCTGGGCCTCGATGGTCACTTCCTTGCCGAGCTCCCCCGAGCCCAGGAGCATGAGGCGGGTGGCGTTCTGCGTAAGCGGTGTACCGATGTTCACCATGATTCAGATATCCGTATGATTCCGTCTAGGGTTGAAAATCTCATCTGCCCCGCAGCAGACGCTCTTCCGCGTCCTGCAGCTTCTCGGGCGTCCCCCAGAGCACCATCACGTCCCCCTCCTTGAGCACGGTCACCGCCGGCGGCTGGCGGCCCACCACGCCTTCGCGACGCAGCGCGGTGACCACCACGCCGAGCGTCCGCAGGTCGATCTCGGCCAGGGAACGGTTCACGGCGTGGGCGCCCTTGCTCAGGGTGAGGGTGTGCAGCTGCTCGCGGAAGGCGTGGGAGTCGTCCAGGGGCAGGGCGTCCTGGCCGCGGAACACGCTGCGCAGCAGGCTATAGCGGTGCGAACGCACCTCCTGGATCTTGCGCAGGATCTGGGTCATGGGTACATG
>DASUBN010000052.1:0-2705 GCA_035763245.1 Gammaproteobacteria bacterium
GACAGGCCGCCCGTTACTTTAGCCAGGGACACGAGGTCAATTTCCTCGAGATCAAGGCCTGGCTACTCATGGCCTTGGCGACGGCCGGTCGGCGAGGGCGAGAGCAATTCCTTCGTATTTTCCCCAATCTACTCGCTTCACCGGGCATTCCGAGCTACCTCAAGGTGGCCCGGAACCGTGAGGTCGAGCGCCTGACCACATCGGATTGAACTCTTAGTATTACAGTTCCCCTTTCTGAAGCGGATGTTTCAGGCGGCGTCGGCGGTGGCACTCCTGGGCGATCTTCTGGTGGCGGCGACGCCAGCGGGACCATGCGGCGACGGCCGCCGGAGTGGGCAGTGGATGGGTGGCGGCCCAGAGGAAGCGGACCAAGAGGCGGCGGGCCTCGGGCACGGTGATGGGGACGTGGCGGGGGCAGGCGGCGTCGGTCCCCCCTTTTGGCGGGCGGCGACGGTGAGGGCGGCGAAGGCGAGCAGGGCGAGCGTGATATGGCGATACCAGCCCCGCCAACTGCGCACTTCGTACTGGTCCAAGCCAACCTGTCCCTTGGCCAGCTTGAACATGTCGTCGATCGTCCAGCGCGCCCCGGCAACGCGTGCCAGTTCTTCCAGCGGTGTCGCCGGCGGGGCGTAGACCAGGTAGTAGGCGAGCTCGTCGGGGCGCTCGGGATGGCGGCGGACGAGCAGCCCATGCGCCCATGGTTGCCCTTCCGGCGTCGGGCCGCGCGTGGCCGGTCGGGCTGGCCGGTAGGCCCAGTCGTAGACGCGCGGCCCTTGCGCCCCTTCGCCGCACCTCAGCCGCCGCCAGGCGTCGGCAGGGATCGTCGCGGCGTACTCGGCGACGGTCCACTGGTCGGGCGCGCCATAGGGCGGCCAGGTCGAGAGGGGCTGGTTGCGGCGCACGGCCAGGACATAGGCTTGGCCCCGCTCCTCCAGCGGCGCCCGGAACTTGCTGTCGCCGCCGTAGACCTCATCGCCGGCCACCCAGGCCGCCGGCACGCCCGCGTCGAGTGCCCGCTCCACCATGGCGATCGCCAGTTGCGGCTTCGTCTGGAAGGCGATCACCTCGGGCACGCCAGCGGCGCGGCGCCGTTCCGCGTCCTCCGTCCACTCCTGCGGCAGGTAGAGCGCGCGGTCGAGGCCGGCGTGCCCCTTGGGGCCGGCGTAGCCGAGGAAGACCCCGATCTGGCAGTTGCCCCGCTTGCCCAGCGTGCCGCAGTACTGGCGGGCGACGCCGGCCGAGTGCCGCCCCTGCTTGGGGAAGCCGGTCTCGTCCACGACCAGCACCCCTTGGCCGTCACCCAACGCCGCCACGACGTAAGCGCGCAGGTCGTCGCGCACCAGGTCGGCGTCCCAGGCGTAGCGGTCGAGCACCCGCTGGATGCCGCGCGGATGCCGGTAGCCCATCCGCTCCGCCAACTGCCAGCCGTTCTTGCGCTCCACGTCGGCCACCAGGCCGCGCAGGTAATCCGCCGCGTGCCGGCGCGCCCGGGTCCGCCGAAACCGGCCGCGCAGGAGGGCAGCCGCGTCCTCGACCGCCCGCTCCGCCTGGGGCGCCACCTCGTCCTCAGCCCGACACGTGCAATCCGAGAGCGTCGTCATCCCTCCACACCTCCCCAGGCCGCTGCCTACATACGCCGTGCCAAAAGGGGAACTGTAATATTAGAGTGTGTTTGACTAAGGAAGGTTCGGCGGGTAGGGTGGGGGCGAAGGACTGTGAGGAGGTTCCCGATGCCCTACGTGAAGCCGTCGGCGGTCGCGAAGCCGCCGCGGCGGGCCTATCCGAGTGATCTGACGGACGCGGAATGGCTGCTCATCGCCCCGTTGTTGCCGGCGACGCGGCCGCGCGGCCAGGAGCGCCTCCACAGCTACCGGGACATCCTGGACGGGATGCTCTATATCTTGCGCGGCGGCAACGCCTGGCGGGCGATGCCCCACGACCTGCCGCCCTGGCCGACGGTCTACGCCTACTTCCGGGACTGGCAGGACGACGGCACCTGGAAGCGCGTGCACGACGCACTCATGGCGGCCGAGCGGGAGACGAGCGGGCGGGAGCCGGAGCCGAGCGCCGGGTGCATCGACAGCCAGACCGCGCGGACGACGGAAAAAGGGGGGACCGCGGCTACGACGGCGCCAAGCGCCTGGTCGGGCGCAAGCGCCACGTGATCGTGGAGACGGAGGGGCGGCTGGTGGCGCTCGATGTGCTCGACGCCGGGCAGAGCGACCCCGACGCCGGGCAGGACTTGCTGGAGATCGCCGTGGCCGAGCATCCCCGCCTCGCGCTGCTCTGGGCCGACGGGCGCTACCAGGGCGGCTTCGAGGACCGGGCGGCCGAGCTGGGCGTCCGGGTGGAGATCGCGCGCCGACCGCCGGGCGCCAAAGGCTTCGTCCTCCAGGCCCGCCGCTGGGTGGTGGAGCGCACCTTCGCCTGGCTGCTCAAGTGGCGCCGCCTGGTGCGCGACTACGAAGAGACGGCCGAATCCAGCAAAGCCTGGATCTATCTCGCCATGATCCGGCTCTACCTGCGCAGGCTTGCCCGACTTGCTTATTAGTAAAACACACTCTGAGTGACGGTGTCCGCCAAGGCCTTGTAATCCGGTAATGTGAGCTTCAGGACCTCCTTACGTTTGCAGCTGATGCCGGGGGCGTTAGCGGGGCCCGCGCCGTCAGCAAGCGCCCGCTGCCGGCGGGCCCGCGTGGCGAGGA
>DASUBN010000053.1:0-2844 GCA_035763245.1 Gammaproteobacteria bacterium
GGGGCGGGCGGGACCACGACGGGCAGCGATACCACGCAGAACGGTTGAACACTCACGATGCAAACATGGAGGGCATAGGCATGGACGGGAAATTCATCCTGATAGTCGAAGACAACCCCGATGACGAAGAGATGACCCTGAGGTCTCTGCAGCAATCGGGCCTGGCGAATGATGTGCAGGTAGTACGCGATGGCGTCGAAGCCCTGGATTTCCTGTTCGGCACCGGTCCGTTCAAGGGCCGCGACACCGTGCGCCAACCCACCGTAGTGCTGCTGGATATCAAGCTGCCCAAGCTTAACGGTATCGACGTGCTGAAACGCATGCGCCAGGATGAGCGCACTCGCACCGTGCCGGTGGTGATCCTCACTTCTTCCAGCGAAGATGAGGACATGGTCAAGAGCTACGATAACGGCGCCAACAGCTACGTGCGCAAACCGGTGATCTTCACCGACTTCGCCAAGGTAGTGCACGACCTGGGTCTCTATTGGATGCTGCTGAACCAGGTGCCCGGGAAGACGCCTTTCAGCGATTGAAGCAGGCATCCGCCGCCGGAAGCCGCGGATGCCTGCTCGGGGCATGGGATCGCGGCTTATTTGTCCGCGATGGCTTCCACTTGGATGCGCAGGGTCACGCCCATCTTGAATCCCCAGTCCTTACCCATGGTGATGCCGAAGTCCGAGCGGTCGAAACTGCCGGTGGCGTCCGCCCCGCATACCTCGCGCTTGTAGACGGGATGCTGCATGCACTTGAAGGACAGGATCTTGAGATCGACGGGCTTGGTGACGCCATGCAGCGTCAGCTCACCCTTGACCACGGTGGGCCCGCCACCCACGAAGTCAGCGAGGGTCCCGTGATAATGGGCGACGGGGTACTTGGCGGAATCCAGGAACTCGGGGCTTGCCACTCCGGCGCTCAATTTGTCCATGGCCATGTCGATACTGGCTGTGTCCACATCCACGTCCACGGTACCGGTACCAGCGACCTTGTCCATGACGACGGTCCCGGTGGTTTTCTTGAAGATGCCCCGCCAAACGGACAGGCCGCCGAAATGGTCCGCCTCGATTTCGGGATGGGTATGATCGGGGTCGATGGTATAGTTCACGGGCGCGGCGCAGACCGCAGTCGCGAGAGCCATGCCAAGGACAGATGCCAATAAGATCATGCTGGTCTTCATTCCGAATCTCCAAAGGGTGGTTGGCCGCCGGCCAAGTCCAGTACCGGCCGCTAAAGTTTAACTGACCGGCAGCGCGGGCGAATTGTTCCGTAGATCAAGCCCCTTCCACCAGATATTCGGCCAGTTTGTCCAGGCACTCGCCCCAGCCACCGCCGTGTCCGTCGCGGGACTCGATGGAATCGAATTCTGCCTGGCGCAACGTGAGCCTGGTTTTGCCCTTGAGATTCTCGAAGCTGATGGTCACCACGGTCTCGTGGCCGCGCTTGCCGTCTTCCTCCCAGGCGTGGGTGAAGGCGATATACTTGTCGGGCACGAGCTCGATGTAGACACCGCTCAGCCAGAGTTCCAAACCATCTTCCCGGCGCATGCAGGAGCGCCAGCGGCCACCCACCTTGATCTCGCCCTCGCTGTGGGGGACGGTAAACGTGCGTGGTGCGAGCCATTCCTTCATGTGCTCAGGCTCGGTCCACATCCGGTACACGAGATGCACGGGTGCATCGAAGATACGGATGATGACGAGTTCTCTGTCCTTGGCGGCGGCCATGCTGCTGCTCCTCAGGTTGCGTGCGCCGGCATTCATGCGGCTGCTCCCACGTAGGTGCCGAGGCGGTCCAGGGTCTGGTTCCAGCCCGGCTCCATGCCCGCGAGCGCAAAGGCCGCCTGCGGGACCTTAGCCCGCATCACCGTATGCACCGTGACCCGGGTCTTGCTGCCCAGAGCCTCGAAGCTCACCGCAGTCTTGCCTTCCAGCAACACCACGCCGCTGCCGTCCATGGCCTGGTTGGTAAACGAGAGCCGCTCGGGCCGCCGCACTTCCTCGAATACCCCTTTCATGGGGTAATCCTGGCCGTCCGGCCCATGCATCACGATATAGAGCTCGCCGCCCGGGCGCGCATCCACCCGGCACACGGGGGTGGTGAACATCTCCGGACCCCACCACTGCGCCAGGTGCTTGGGATCGGTCCAGACGTCGAACACCAGCTCTCGCGGTGCGTCGAAGATACGAGTGAGGGTCAGCTCCGCCTGCTGCGGACCGGTGGGGTGCTCATTTCTTGCGGCCATGGGGTTTCCTCTTCTTGCCCTGCAGCTTCTGCAGGTAATCGTCGAGACGGTCGAAACTCTGTTCCCAGTAACGGCGGTAGTCCTCCACCCAGTCCGCCACCTGTCTCAAGGGACCTGCCTCCAATCGGCAGGGACGCCACTGGGCCTTACGGCCGCGGCTGACGAGGCCGGCCTTCTCCAGCACCTTGAGGTGCTTGGTGATGGCGGGCGGGCTCATGTCGAAAGGCTCCATGAGCTCCTTCACTGTGGTCTCCCCCAGGGCCAGGCGCGCCAGAATGGCGCGGCGGGTGGGATCGGCCAGGGCCGAGAACACCGGGCTCAGGCGGTCGGCAGGCATGTAATACCCTAATTGGTTAATTAACTAAAAGGTAAATTAATGCAAGCAAGGCGTCTTGTCAAGCCAGTCAGACGGGAGATCAATGGGCGGTGGGGCGGGCCTCGGGGCCGCACGCGGCGGCCCGGTCGAGCAACAGGCCTCGCTCGCGGGAATTGCCGGTGAGTTCCGCGGCGCGTTGGAACTCGGCGCGGGCCTCGTCGAGGCGGCCAAGCTTCATGAGCAGGTCCGCGCGCACCGCCGGCAAAAGATGATAAGCCTTGAGCGCCGGCTC
>DASUBN010000054.1:0-5594 GCA_035763245.1 Gammaproteobacteria bacterium
AGGCTCAAGCGGCCGAACAGCGAACGCGGCCAGAGCCGGATCACGCCTGCACATCCACCGGGATGGCGAACAGGTAACCCTCTCCGCGTACGGTGCGGATCAGCGCCGGCACGCGGCCGTCGTCGCCCAGGCGCTGGCGCAGCCGGCTCACTTGCACATCGATGCTGCGGTCGAAAGGCATGTGGCTGCCGCGGCCGCGGATGATCTCGGTGAGCCGGTCACGGCTCAGTACCTCACCCGCATGGTGCAGGAAGGCCAAGAGCAGACGGTATTCGGCTCCGGAGAGCGGCACCACCACCTCCGCGGGTGACATCAGCTGGCGGGTAGCCGTATCGAGGCGCCAGCCGGCGAAGTTGAAGCGCCGCGCCTGTTCCGGCATGAGATTCTCGGGCAGGGTCCGCGAGCGGCGCAGCACGCTCTGGATGCGCACCAATAGCTCGCGCGGGTTGAAGGGCTTGGGCAGGTAGTCGTCGGCGCCGGTCTCGAGGCCGGTGATACGGTCGGCTTCCTCGCCGCGGGCCGTGAGCATGATGACGGGCAGGATGGACTTGGCGCGCAGGCGGCGGCACAGGGATATACCGTCCTCGCCGGGTAGCATCAGGTCCAGCACCACGAGGTCGAAGCGCTGGTCCTCCAAAGCCTCGTCCATGGCGCGCCCGTCCGGCACCGTCGTCACCTTGTAGCCCTCGCGGGTGAGGTACTCGGAGAGCAGCGCGCGGATCTCCGCGTCGTCGTCCACCACCAGGATGTTGTCGGGCGTCGTCATGTTCGCGACATGAATCTCAGGCTCTTTCCGGTGGAGATTTTATCCGCCGTCCCGCGCTTGCGCGCATGCGTTGCGGCCGGTTTTGTATCAAAGTGTAACGGTAGGACAGCACCTGCGTCGGGATGGGAAAATAGCCGTCCAATCAACGCAGTGAACTTCCACCGCGTTTATGTATCTCAGAGTGACGCCCGATGAACGCACCACGACCGTCATCCCGACCCGCGCCATGCTGCTGACCAGGATCATCATTGCCGTGACCGCTTGCCTGCAGGCCGCTCCCGCCCTCGCAACCGGGCCGGCACCGCATTTCGGCCAACCTCTGACCCTGGTGCGGCTCACCGACCTCGCCCTCTCCAACAACCCGTCCACTCAGATCGCCTGGGCCGAGATCCGTGGCAGCGAGGCGGGGGTGGAACTGGCGCGTGCCGGTTACTGGCCGCAGCTGACCCTGGCATACGGTGTACGGCGGGCTCACAGCGCCACGTCCACCGGTATCGCCGGTCCTTACGCCACCGATTACGGACCGAGCCTGTCCTTGAGCTGGTTGCTCTGGGATTTCGGCACCCGTTCCGGTTCAGTTGACGCCGCCAAGTTCTCGCTCACTGCGGCGCAGCTTTCCGCCAACCAGACCATGCAGGACCTGATCCTCACCGTGGAACAGGACTACTATCAGGCCTTAGGCCTCCAATCCCTGGTGGAGGCCGACAGCGAAAGCGTGCAAGACGCCGCCGCGAGCCTGGACGCTGCCCAGAAGCGCAAGGATTCCGGCCTCGCCACCATCGGCGACGTCTATCAGGCGGAGGCGGCGCTCGCGGGGGCCAAGCTCAATCTCCAGACCGCCCAGGGACAGTCCGCCGTGGCCCGCGGCCAGCTGGCGGTGGCGGTGGGCTACGATGCCGACACGGACTTGCCGCTCGCCACCCTCGAGAAACAAGTGGTCGCCGCGATGCCCGTGGCGAGCGTACACGAGCTGCTGGACAAGGCCGGACAGGCGCGGCCCGAGCTGCTGGCCTCCAAAGCCCTGGAACAGTCCGCCGTGGCCGGCCTGGAAGCGGCGCAAGGCCAGGGCCTGCCCTCCCTCACTATGAGCGGCAGTGCGGGCCGCGACACCACCGAGATCGGCGGCCAGAAGAACACCGCGAACACTTACGACGCCGGGCTCACCTTGAGCTTCCCGCTGTTCACCGGGTTCGCGAACCAGGCTGCGAACCGCAAAGCCCAGGCCTCCGTGGACGTGGCCCAGGCGAGCACCCAGCAGCTGGTGCAGCAGGTACAGCTCGAGGTGTGGCAGGCTTATCAGAACATGCACACCGCCGTCATCAGCCTGGACACGGCGGAGACGCAGCTCAAGAGCGCACAGCAGGCCGCTGACGTGGCCAACGCCCGTTATAAGACAGGCCTGGACAGCATCCTCGACGTGCTCAGCGCACAGACGACCCTCGCCAGCGCGCGCGTGCAGGAAATCCAGGCACGCCTCAACTGGTTCGCCGCGCAGGCGGCGATGGGACACGCGGTAGGCGGCCTCGGCGCCCCCCAGGAAACGATGGAGTCGCCGTGACGGCCAAGCGCAAGACCATTCTCATCATCAGCTGTGGCGCGATCGCCCTTGCAACGCTGCTCACCTGGCGCATCGTCCAGAACGCACGGGCGGCACGCCTGCGCCCCCAGGACCGCCCACTGCAGGTCAACACCAGCCAGTCGCGTATACAGCCGATGCCTGTGATCATCCAGGCGGTAGGTCAGGTGCAGTCCGAGCACACGGTCGAAGTCAAACCGCAGGTCTCGGGGGTGCTCAAGCAGGTCTTCTTCCAGGAAGGGCAATACGTGGAGCAGGGCCAGCGGCTGTTCCAGATTGATCCGGCACCGTTTGAGGCGGCGTTAGCCTCCGCCAGGGCGGCTTGGGAAAACGCCAAGGCCAACGCCGGTCGCCTGGCGCCGCTCGCCAAGCAGGATTACGCCACTCAGCAAGAACTTGACAATGCCCAGGCGGCGGCCGACCAGGCCCAGGCGGCCTACCAGCAGGCACAGATCAACCTAGGTTACACCGACATACGTGCCGAGGTAGCCGGCCGCACCGGCAGTCTCGCCGTCCGGACCGGAAACGTAGTCGCTCCGTCGGACGCGACGCCGCTCGTGGTCATCAACCAGATGAAACCCATCCTGGTGCAATACGTGATCCCGCAGCAGGCGCTCGAGGACGTGCGTAAATACCAGGCCGGACACCCCATCAAGGTCATCATCAATCACGAAAACGGCATTGGCGAACTCGACGAAGGTGGGCTGGTATTCATAGACAATGCTGTCAACACCAGCACCGGCACCGTCATGCTTAAAGCGCGCATGCTCAATAGGCGCGAGCAGCTGTGGCCGGGCCAATACGTGAACGTCGAGATGCAGCTTGCGGTCCAGAAGAACGCAGTGGTCGTGCCACAGACGGCGGTGCAGACGGGGCAGAACGGCAATTTCGTATATCTGGTGAAGGACGGCGAAGCCGTGGTCCGGGACGTGAAGGTGGACCGGCAAGTCGGCGATCTGGTGGTGATCGGCTCAGGACTTCAGGGTGGGGAGCAGGTGATCGCGTTGGTGCCGCGCAACCTGCGTCCGGACATGAAGATCCAAGCCATGGGCCGTGACACCACTCCGGCCCCACTCGTCCAGTTGCCGAGCGCGCAGTGAACATCTCCGCCCCCTTCATCCATCGGCCGGTCATGACCACGGTGCTCATGGCGGCACTCCTGGTCTTCGGCCTGTTCGCCTACCGGAGCCTCGCGGTCAGCGAGCTGCCGAGCGTGGACTTCCCCACCATCAACGTATCGGCCAGCCTGCCGGGCGCGAGCCCCGAGACCATGGCCTCCTCGGTGGCGACGCCGCTGGAACGGCAGTTCAGCAGCATCGCGGACCTCACCGCCATGAGCTCCAAGAACACCACCGGCAGCACGAACATCACGCTACAGTTCGACCTGTCCCGCAATATCGACGCTGCCGCCCAGGACGTCCAGACCGCCATCTCGCAGAGCATCCGGCAACTGCCGATCAACATGCCCACGCCGCCGACGCTGCGCAAGGTCAACCCCTCGGACTACGGCATCATCTATCTCGCCATCACGGCCAAGCACGTGCCGCTGACGCAGGTAGACGACTACGCCGAGACACGCGTGGCCGAACGGCTCTCGCAGATATCCGGTGTCGCTCAGGTGTTCGTCTTCGGCTCCTATCAGTATGCAGCGCGAATCTACGTGAATCCCTATGCGCTGGCAGCGCGCGGCCTGTCGCTCAGTATGCTGAGTGACGCCATCCGGAACGGCAACACCAATATCCCCGCCGGAACCATGTACGGCTCGGCCCACACCTACACGGTGCAGAGCAACGGCCAGCTCATGGACGCCCAGGCCTACGATAAATTGATCGTGGCCTACCAGAACGGCGCGCCCGTGCATCTGTCGGATGTGGGTTATGCCGTCGATGGCATCGCACAAGACAAGCAGCTGACCACGTTCTCGGATTCCAGCGAGGAAGGCGGCAAGATGCGTCCCGCGGTGGTACTCGGCGTCCGCCGGCAGCCGGGGGCCAACACAGTGCAGGTATCCGATGCAGTGAAGGCGCTCCTGCCGGAATTGACCCGCGAGGCGCCCGGTGACACCGAAGTCCACCTGCTCTACAACCGTGGCGATTTCATCCAGGGCTCCATCGGCGACGTGAAATCCACTCTGCTGCTTGCCATGATCCTGGTCGTCGCGGTGATTTTTCTGTTCCTGCGCAACCTGCGGGCCACTTTGATCAGCGCCCTGGCCCTGCCCACTTCCATCGTCGGCACTTTCGCGGTTATGTGGTTGGCAGGCTTCAGCCTCGACAACCTCTCGCTCATGGCGCTGACGCTCGCCGTGGGCTTCGTGGTGGACGATGCCATCGTGGTGCTGGAGAACATAGTCCGCTACCGCGAGCGGGGAGAGCCGAGCATGCGCGCCGCCCTGCTCGGCAGCCAGGAGATCGGGTTCACGGTAGTCTCCATGACCCTGTCACTGGTGGCGGTGTTCATCCCCATCCTGTTCATGGGAGGTATCGTGGGGCGCTTGTTCAGCGAATTCGCGATGACCGTCGGCATCGCCATCCTGATCTCGGGCCTCGTATCGCTGACGTTGACGCCGATGTTGAGCAGCCGTTTCATCAAGGACAGCGAGCGGCACGGACGGCTCTACAACACCCTGGAGCGCGGCTTCGAGCGGGCGCGAGACGGATATCGCGCGGGCCTGACCTGGTCGGTCGATCATTGGCCCGCCATGCTGGGGCTGGCCGGCGCGATACTGGCGCTGACGCTGCTGCTGTTCGCGGTGGTGCCCAAGGGCTTCATACCCAGCGAGGACACGGGCCAGGTACTGGCCAACAGCGTTGCCTCCGATGGCATCACCTTCGAGCAGATGAACGCCATGCAGCAGCGGGTGGCCGCTATCGTGCAGAAGAACCCTTACGTCGCCGCGTTGATGTCGAGCGCGGGCCAGGGTTTCGGCGGTTCAGCGAGCGCGAACATCGGAAGGATGTTCATGCGACTCAAGCCGATAAGCGAGCGACCATCCGCCGACGAGGTACTGGAGCAGTTGCGCAAGGCCACGGCGCAGACCCACAACCTGCAGGTCTTCTTCCAGAACCCTCCCGCCGTGAACATCGGATCCATCAGCAGCAGCGCGGAATACCAATATGTGCTGCAAGGACCTGATACGGATTCGTTGTACAAGGCGGCGCCGCGCTTCGAGCAGCAGATGGCGAAGATCCCGGGGGCCGTCGATGTAAGCTCCGACCTGGAGTTGAACAATCCCACCATCAACGTGCATAT
>DASUBN010000055.1:0-3295 GCA_035763245.1 Gammaproteobacteria bacterium
CGGAACACCCTCGCTACTTCGGCTGCCTCCGCGACAAACCCGATCCCCGCGACCACAAGTACGTCCCGTCCGCCGCCCATCTGGGCAGCCCGCCCCCCAGGGTCGACCTGCGCCCCCACTGCCCGCCGGTCTACGACCAGACCCCGCTCAACAGCTGCACCGCCAACGCCACCGCCGCCGCCATCGAATTCGAGCGCATGCGCTTGAAGCTCAGCCCGGGCTACACCCCCTCGCGGCTCTTCATCTACTACAACGGCCGCAAGCTCGCCGGCACCGTCGCCCAGGACGCCGGCATGCCCCTGCGCGACGCCATCAAGTGCGCCGCCAAGCAGGGCGATTGCCCCGAACCCCAGTGGCCCTATGACCCCGCCAAGGTCCTCGATGCCCCGCCGGAGCGCTGCTACAGCGCCGCCGTCAAGGTCGGCAAGCTCGCCTACCAGGCCCTGCAGCAGGACCTTTCCCACATGAAAGCCTGCCTCGCCTCGGGCCGGCCCTTCGTCCTCGCCATCCACGTCTATACCGGCTCCGAAACCCCCGAAGCCAAAGCCAGCTGCACCTTCCCCGTGCCGCGGCAGGGCGAGACCCTCGTCGGCACCCACGCCGTCATGGCCGTGGGCTACGACGACACCCAAGGACACCTCATCATCCGCAACTCCTGGGGACCCAAGTGGGGGCAGGGCGGCCACTTCTTCCTGCCTTACGGCTACGCCGCCAACCCCGCCCACGCCGGCGACCTCTGGACCCTCACCCTTACCCCGGGTACATAAGAGGCTGATAAGATTAAGTGGCGCGCGTGAAGCGCGTCCCCATTCACTCGCACTACCCGGGAGACCGCCATGAGCAAAGGTATGGAGAGGAAGAAGGAAGACCGGAAGAAGCCCCAGAAGAGCCTGAAGGAAAAGCGGGCTGAAAAAGCCGCCAAGCGCGCCGCGCGCTCTTGATCCGATAATTCCTCGAAATAAAAAGCCGCCCTCCGGGCGGCTTTTTCTTGCCCGGGTTACTGCCTCGTCCCCGTCGCACTACGCCACGCTTGCGCATGCCACCAGGCCTCGAAATCCGCCGCCGGCAGCGAGCGGCTGATGAAATAGCCCTGGGCCGTGTCGCAGTTCAGCTTGCGCAGCTTGTTCAGCCCCGCGCGGGATTCCACCCCTTCGCCCACCACCTTGAGCCCCATGTTGTGGCCGAGGTCGATGGTCGAGCGCACGATGATCTCGTCGTCCTCGCTGTGCTCCAGGCCCTTCACGAAAGAGCGGTCGATCTTGAGCTCGTCCAGCGGCAGGCGCTTCAGCTGCGCCATGGAAGAGTAGCCCGTGCCGTAGTCGTCGATGGAGAGCATCATCCCGAGCTTGCGCAGGCGGCGGAAGGCGATCACCGCCTGGCCCACGTCCTCCATCACCGCGCTCTCGGTGATCTCCAGCGCCAGCAGCTCCGCGTCCGCCCCTTCCTCCTTCACCGCCTGCTGCACGTCCTCGATGAAACCGTCGTGGCGCAGGTCGTGGGCCGAGACGTTCACCGCGAGCCTGAGCTCCATGCCGGCCTTGTACCAGGCGGCCGCCTGGGCGCAGGCCTGGCGCAGCGCCCAGGAAGTCACGAGGTTGATGTTCCCCGTGTGCTCCAGCATCGGCACGAACTCCACCGGCGGGATCAGGCCGTAGAGCGGGTGCTGCCAGCGCACCAGCGCCTCCGCCCCGCGCACCATGCCGAGCGCCAGATCCATCTTCGGCTGGTAGTGCAACACCAGGTCCCCCTGCTGGATCGCACTCTGCAGCTCCCCGAGCAGGCTCAAGCGCAGCCGGCTGAAGCGGTCCTGGCTGCCGTCGTAGATCGCGTGCGCCAGGCGCTTCTGCTTCGCCGTCCACTTCGCCATGTCCGCGTGGCGCAACAGCGTCGCCGCGTCGTTGCCGTGGTCCGGGTAGCTCGCGAGCCCGATGCCGGCGGCGAGGTGCAGCGTCAGGCCGTCGGCGCTGAAGGGCCGGGTGAAGGCCGCCGTCACCCGCTCGAGGTGCCCCGGTATCTCCCGCGCCGTCGTGTCGCGGAGCAGCACGCCGAACTCGTCCCCCGCCACCCGCGCCACCACGTTGCCTTCCCCGGCCGAGGCCGAGAGCCGCTCGCCCACCTCCCGGAGCAGCCGGTCCCCCGCCTCGTAGCCCAGCGTATCGTTGATGTCCTTGAAGCGGTCCAGGCCCACGATCATCACCGCCGTGCGCCGATCCGATCCCGCCACCTTCGCGATCGCCTCGCCCGTGAGCCGCTCCAGCTGCGGGCGGTTCGCGAGGCCCGTGAGCGCGTCCCGCTCCGCGTGGCGGCGGATCGAAGCCTCCCGCTCCGCGATCGCCCCCTGCATCCGGTTGAACTTCTGCACCAGCTCCCCGAGCTCGCCCCGGTGGCGCAGCGTGATCGGGTCGGAGTAATTGCCCGCCTCGATCGCGTCCGCCCGCTCCACCAGCGCGCGCACCGGCTTCACCACGTGGCGCGAGAGCAGCCAGGCTCCGAGCAGGGCCAGCAGCAGCGTCGTGCCGAACACCTCCGCCATGCGCATCCACCAGGCGTCGTAGCCCGCGAGCGCCGCGTCCAGCGAGCGCTGCAACAGCGCCGTCACCGGCCGGCCCGGCGCGCCCGCCAGCGCCAGCGTCTGCCCGAGCCAGGTCTCCCCGCCGAGCCGCATCCGTTCCCCCGGCTTCGCCCCCGATCCCAGGCCCGCGGCCTCGGCGGCGGGCAGCGTGCTGGCCGCCACGTGCCAGCTCCCGTCCGCGGCCTGTTCCAGGAAACTCACCTGCAGCGAAGTCAGCTGCGCATACTGCTTCGCCAGCGCCGCATCCACCCGGAAGCCCAGCAGCACCCAGCCCACCCGGTTCGGCGCCCGCAGCGGCGCCGCCGTCACCTGATACATCGCATCCCCCAGGTCCAGGAACAGGGGATGCGCCGCCGCGAAGGGCATGGCGTCCGGTGCCAGCTCGAAGGGCCGGCCCGCGAGTCCCGGGCGCGCCGTGTCGGCGCGGATCACCCCCTTCAGGTCCACCGCCACCGCCTCATCCGCGCCCACCTGGCGGCGGCGCCGGTCCAGCGCCACCAAGAGGTTGCGCTGTCCCTGCTGGAAGGTCTCCAGCAGGCCGAAGTCATGGGCGAGGGTGGCAGAGACGATCGCGAGCGAGCGGTGGCGCGACTCGAACTGATCCTCGAACACCCGGCTGCCGGTGGCGAGCTGCTCCGTGAGGTCCCGCTCCGCCTCCGCCTGCACCCGGCGGTAGAGCGTATAGAGCGTCACCGACTGGATCGCCAGCAACAGCCCGAAGAC
>DASUBN010000056.1:0-3453 GCA_035763245.1 Gammaproteobacteria bacterium
TCGGGGCCGCGCTCGCAGGGGCGGGCGCTGTCCCGGGGCAGGACGCTCAGGCCCGCGAACTTGCCCGTGATCTGAAACTTGAGGTCCGGGAAGTAATGATGCATCAACCCGGTGAGGTAGAGCTCTTCCTGGGGGAGCGGCGCCACCTTGGCCGGTTCCCGGCCCTGGAAAAGGGTCTCGGTGGTGCCGAGCAGGCTCATGCCGCGCCAGGGCATCAGGAACACGGCGCGGCCGTCCTCCGGTACTTCCATGTAATAGATGCTGTCACGCGCCGGGAGGTCGAGCAGGAGATGGGTGCCTTGCACGAGATCCATGGCCACGGGCGACGCGGCGGGCCGGATGCGGGCCGCGGTCTCGGCGACCCAGGGGCCGGTGGCGTTCACGAGCACGGCGCTCTCGCAAGTCTTCTCTGTGCCGCCCGTTTCATAGCGGATCAGTATCCGCTCTTCGTCCCGCTCGGCGCCCATGAACTGCGCCGGGAGCGCGAGTTCCGCACCGAGGTCCTGAGCGGAACGGAGCACGGCGCGGGTCAGGGCCGCATCGTCGGTCTGGCCGTCCTGGTATTCGAACACCGCCTGCAGGTCCCGGGTATCCAGGCCGTCGAGCCGGTCCCACTCGCGCCGCGGGATGGTGCGGAAAGCGGAATGCTTCCCCAGGCCCGCGAGCAGGGCATAGAGGCTCAGGCCCGCATAGAGCTGCCAGGGGCGGCGGCGGGTACGGCGGTAGATCGGGATACGGAAACGGCGCAGGTGCACGAGGTCAGGCGCGAGCTTCAGCAGCAGTTCCCGCTCTTGCAGGCATTCGCGCACGAGACCCAGTTCCGCTTGCTCCAGGTAGCGCAGGCCACCGTGGATGAGCTTGCTGGAGCGGCTGGAGGTGGCGCCCGCCACGGTGTGCTGCTCCAGCACCAGGGTCCGGTAACCCAAGGCGGCGGCGGCCTGGGCCGCACCGGCGCCGTGGATGCCGGCGCCCAGCACCACGACGTCGTAGTCGTCACTCATTTAAGACCCAGGGCCGGGAGCATGTCGCCGATGGCGTCGGTCTCCACCATATGGGCGCCTTGCTCGGTGAGCCGCAAGGCGCGCTCGGGATCCTGTGTCTGGTACACCGCCCACCGCCATGGGCCCTGGAAGGCGGCGTGAGCCTGGGTGAAGCGCCTATCTCCCACGAACAGGTATTCGGGTTTGAACGAGAGCGCGGTCTTTACGGCCTCGGGACCGATATCTTCCAGCGCCCAACCCACGGGCTCCGCGCCGATCTCTCGTGCCAGCTTTAGGCTCTCGGCATTGAAGGAGATGATGACGCATCGAGACAAGGCGGGTTTCACCGCCTGCATCACGGCGCTCACCACCGTCTCGAGATCGAAGTGGTCGATGCTCTCCTGCTTTATCTCTACGAAGGCGTGGACTCCGGGTTGGGTCTGGAGCCAGGCGATGAGTTCCGCGAGCGGGGTGGGATGGGTGCCGGCGTAGCGTGAACCGAAGCGGGCCGGCTCGCCGACATCGGCTTTCGCGAGTTCCACGGCGCTCAAGTCCATGATGAGCTTGTCGAAGCCCGCGGTGCGCTTCAGGGAAGCGTCGTGGCAGAGGAAGGGGATGTGGTCCTTGGAGAGCTGCACGTCGAACTCGAACCACTTGGCGCCGGCGGCTACGGCAGCTTGGATACCAAGCAGGGTGTTCTCGGGATAGCGGCTGGGATAGCCGCGGTGGGCGACCAGGAGGGGCGTGGTTTTTCTTGTGGCCATGGCGGTGAAGCCTGTGGCGGAGTTACTCGTATCTTAGCGCTTCGATGGGATCCAGGGAGGCGGCTTTCGCGGCTGGGGTGATGCCGAAGATGACGCCGATCGCGGTGGAGAAGCCGATGGCGATGAAGGCGGCCCACAGGGGCACATGGGCGCCACGGAAGGAGGGCACGGCGTAGACGATGAGTTCGCCGATGCCGTAGCCCAACAGGAGGCCGATGATGCCGCCCAGCATGGAGAGCATGACCGCTTCCAGCAGGAACTGGGTGAGGATGTCGCTGCGCCGCGCGCCCAGGCTCTTGAGGATGCCGATCTCCCGGGTGCGCTCGGTGACCGATACCAACATGATGTTCATGATCCCGATGCCGCCCACGAGCAGCGAGACCCCCACGATGCCTCCCAGCACCAGGGTGAGCATGTTGAGGATGCTGCGGAAGGAGTCGGTGAACTGGGACGCGGTCTGGACCTTGAAGTCGTCGTCCTGGGTCTGCTTGAGCTTGTGGCGGCGCCGCAGCAGTTCCTCGATGCGGTCGGCGGTGACGCCCATCTGGCTCGTATCGTTCACCTTGAGCTGGATGACGATGTTTTCCTGGTTGGCGCCGCCCAGGAGGCTGTGGGCGGTGCCGTAGGGGATGAGCACTTCGTTGTCCTGGTCCTGGCCCAGGATGGAGCCCTGCTTGTGCAGCAGGCCCACGATCTTGAACCACTGGTCACCGATCTGGAAGAACTCGCCCACTGGGTCGGTGGGCAGGTGGAGGTTGTCCACCACGGTCTGGCCGATGACCGCCACGCGGCGGTGGGAAAGGTCATCCCCGGGGGTGACGAAACGGCCCCGGTCCGGGTATTGGCTGAACACCGTGGCGTAGCCCTCGGTGACGCCCATTATCTGGGAGGAACTGGTGAGCCCCTTGTACTGGATGGCGCTGCCGAACTGGCTGAGCTGCAGCATGGGGGTGACGCCGCTGATGCCGGGGACCTCGTGCTGGATGGCGAGCATGTCGTCCGGTGTGATGCGCGCCACCTTGCCCTCCAGTTGCTCCTTGAAGGGCAGGTAGGAGGTGATGGTGAGGCTGTCGGCGCCGAAGCCGGCAAACTGGCTGCTGATGGACTGGCTGAAACCCTGGATGAGGGAGACGATGGTGACCACCGCCATCACGCCGATGATTATCCCCAAGGTGGTGAGGAAGCTCCTGAGTTTGTGGGCGCGGATGGCGCGCAGGGCGGAGCGCAGGCTCTCGAGCAGGGTATACATGGCTACTCGTAGCGCAGCGCTTCGATGGGATCGAGGGAAGCGGCCTTGGCCGCAGGGGCGATGCCGAACACCACGCCCACGCCCATGGAGAAGCCCATGGCCAGCGCGACGGCCCAGAAGGGCACGTAGGCGCCTTGGAAGGCGGGCACGAGCTTCACCACCATGAGGCCGATGCCGTAGCCGAGCGCGAGGCCGATGAGGCCGCCGAGCAGGGACAGGCTCACGGCTTCGATGAGGAACTGCATGAGGATATCGCTGCGCCGCGCGCCCAGGCTCTTGAGGATGCCGATCTCCCGGGTGCGCTCGGTGACCGACACCAGCATGATGTTCATGATGCCGATGCCGCCCACCAGGAGCGCGATGCTCACGATGCCGCCCAGGATGGCGGTGGCAGTGTTGAAGATCTGATTGATGCTGTCGGCGAGCTGGGCCGCGGTCTGGATTTTGAAGTCATCGTCCT
>DASUBN010000057.1:0-3774 GCA_035763245.1 Gammaproteobacteria bacterium
CGAAGCTGATACCGAGGCCCAGCCCCAACGCCGGCCAGAATCTGATCACGCCGCCGAGGTCGGTGTCGCGGTGCTTCTTGATGGCGATGAAGATGGTGCTCAAGCCCACCAGCATGGTGAGGTAGCCGACCGCATATCCCCAGGCGCCTCCCGGATAGGTATTTGGGGTCAGGGTCATGGCGTAGAGCGGGACTCCGACGATCAGGCCGCCGATGAGGCCGTAACGGACGATGAGGCGCAGCATGAGAAGGACTCCCCGATGATCAAGTGGCTGTAGTTATGGACGCTCTCTCGACCCAAAACCATCGCCCAAAAGGGTGATTTTGCCGGAATCACCCGATTTCAGCGCAGGATGCCGAGCTCCCGCGCGCGGTTGATGGCGTCCGTGCGGCGCTTGGCGCCCAGCTTCCCGAACAGGCGCGCGGTGTGGGTCTTGACGGTGTTGGGCGAGACCGCGAGCTTGGCGGCGATCTCCTTGTTGGAGCGGCCGGCAGCCAGTTCCTGCAGCACTTCCAGTTCGCGCTCGCTGATGCCAAGCGTCGCCTGGGCCCTGGGGTTGCCGTCGAAAGCGGCTTGCCCGACGGGCCTGGCGAACACGCGCAGGCCGATGTAGATGCCGAGGGCGAGGAAGCCGAGGGCGATGAGGCCGATGTAGACGTCAATGGAATAGGTATGGACCAGGCGCTGGTAATCCAACCACTCCAGGGCGAAGGCGCCCGCCGCCAACAGCACGCCATAGAGCAGCACCTGCTTCCACATGGCGGCTACACCGGCCGGTAGAGGGCTTCGGGCAGTTGTTTGGAGAGCACTTCGATGGGGTGCATCACGGGGATATCGAGCCCCTGGCGCCTCAGGGCCGCCGCAAGATGCATGGCGCAGCCCACGTTGGAGCTCACCAGTACGTCCGGCTTCTGCTTCATGACCGCGGCCACGAACTCCGCGGCGAAGGCGTCCGCCTGCTCCGGCTGGGTGAGCATGTAGCTGCCGGCGGCGCCGCAGCAGCCGAGGGAGGCGGGCAGGCTCAGCACCTCGAGCTTGGGGATGCGGTGCAGGAGCTCCGGCACGCTGGCGCCGGTCTTGAGCACGTTGCGCAGGGTGCAGGGGGTCTGCACCAGGGCTCGCGCCTTCCAGGGCTCGAACTCGATCTTGGGGAAGCGCTTGTGGCCGGCGATGAACCGGCTGATCTCCGAGACCCGGCCCGAGAAATCCGTGGCGGCGGCGCCCAGGATGTCCGGATAGTCCTTCAGCGTCGCGAGACAGCCGCTGGCGGTGCCCACCACCGCCTGGCTGCCCGAGAACGCCGCCAGGTTCGTCCGGGCGAGGTGGGCGGCCTGACTCTTGCGGCCCGCGTGCTGGTCGAGCGCGCCGCAGCAGCCCTGGGCCCGGGGGATCACCACTTCCACTCCCAGGGCATTGAGCACGCCGATGGCGGCGGCGGTGACCTGAGGCTGGCTGATGTCCGCCACGCAGCCCAGGAACAGCGAGACTTTCTCGCCGGTGGCGGCGCGGGAAGTGTAGGCCGCGCGCCAGACCTTGGGACGCATGACCCGGGGCAGGAGCGAGATGCGGCGCCGCAGCGAGGCGGAGCCGAAGCGCGCCAGGAGCGCCGTGAGCTGCATGCGGCCCGAGAGCCAGAGCAGGCGATGGAACAAACGGCGCAGGAAGCGCCGGCGCATGAACAGGGCGAAAAGCCGGGCGCTTTGAGGCTCACCGTGACCGCGGCGGCGCAGCTCCGCACGCGCCGCGTCGATGAGTCGGCCATAGGGCACTTCCGCCGGGCACACCGCCTCGCAGGCGCGGCAGGCGAGGCAATGATCGAGGTGGGCCACCAGGCGTGGCGTCGCTTCCAGGGCGCCGGTGGCGAGGCCCTGCATGAGGGCGATGCGGCCCCGGGGCGACTCGCCCTCGTCCTTGCTCGCTCTATAGGTGGGGCAATGGGGCAGGCACAGCGCGCATTTGACGCAGCGGTCAGCGTCGGCGAGCGGGAAAACACCTGAGGATATGTTCAGCTCCGGCATTGGGTCCCATCCTGTGACGGCGTTATCATAGCAATCCGCTTTCGCGTTGCGCGCCACAAGCGCGCGACGCCCATCGTAGACGCCAAACCCGGGAGCATGATGAAGCACGCCGGTGCGAGAGCCGCATTTTTTCTGCTGATTTCCCTGCTGGCGCCGGCGGCGCGGGCGGATGTGTACCTGCTGGGGGAGACCGTGGGGGCCACCGGCGCCTCGCCGCTGCACCCCGGCTGGCAGGGCACCATGTCCCTCGGCTACCTCGCCACCCGCGGCAACTCCAACACCACGAGTTACAACGCCAAGGCGGCGGGTACCTACCTGGACGGCCGCTGGCAGCACATGCTCCTGGGGCAGTGGCTCGGCGCCAGCGACACCGGCATGACCACCGCCTCGAGCCACGAACTCAACGCCCAGAGCGACTATGCCCTGAATGACAGCCACTACCTGTTTGGCTATCTGGACGATCTTGGGGACAGTTTCAGCGGTTACCAACGCCGTCTGACCGAACTGGCGGGCTACGGCTACAAGGCGGTGGACACGCAGAGCCAGCAGCTGAGCCTGGAGGCGGGTGCCGGCGCGCGCCAGACGCGCTTCGTGGACGGCAGCCGCCGCAGCGCGCCGGTGGAGCGCTTGGCCCTGAACTACCTGTGGAAACTCAGCGTCACCAGCTCGTTCTCCGAGCTGCTGAGCCTCGAGCACGGCGTCGACGACACCTATATCCAGTCCGCGACCGCGCTCACCGCCAACCTGTTCGGCAGCTTCGCCCTCTCAGTGAGCTTCACCGTCAAGCACAACACCCGGCCCCTGATGGGCTTCAAGCCCACCGACGCCTCCACCGCCGTGTCCCTGGTCTATAGCTTCTGAGGGCCGATGAGGGGGTAAAATCGGGAGTCTCGGCCCACATGCGCGGAACCCATGTCCTATTACAAGCACCACATCTTCTTCTGCTGCAACAAGCGGGACGACGGCTCCCCCTGCTGCCAGGACCACGGCGCCGACGCGCTGCGGGACTATGCCAAGAAGAAGGTGAAGGCCCTCGGGATCGCCGGTCCCGGAGGCGTGCGGGTCAACAAGGCCGGCTGCATGGACCGCTGCAGCGAGGGGCCCATCGCCGTGGTCTACCCGGAAGAGGTCTGGTACACCTACGCGGACCAGGACGACATAGATGAGATCGTGACCGAACATCTGCTCAACGGGCGGGTGGTCCAGCGCCTGAAAATTTGAGGCTATCCGGCCCTTAAGCGTCTGATTTCACAGCCTAAATGCCCGTGGAACCGGCGGGTCACTGGTGGCGCTTTTGTCACCTAAGCGCTTGAAAAACAAGGGTCTCCCCGGTAAGATTGCCGGCTCTTTTAGACGCCCCCCTTTTGGAGTTTTGGGTCCCATGAAGACGTTCTACGCCAAGAATGAAACCGTGAAGCGCGACTGGTACGTCGTGGACGCCACCGGCAAGACCCTGGGCCGCCTGTCCACCGAGATCGCGCGCCGTCTTCGTGGCAAGCACAAGCCCGAATACACCCCGCACGTGGACACCGGCGACTACATCGTGGTGATCAACGCCGAGAAGGTGCACGTCACGGGCAACAAGCTCCAGGACAAGATGTACCACTGGCACACCGGCTACATCGGCAACATGAAGCACACCAGCCTGGGCAAGATGCTGCAGGAGCACCCCGAGCGCGCCATCGAGATCGCGGTGAAGGGCATGCTGCCGAAGAACCCGCTGGGCCGTGCCATGTTCAAGAAGCTCAAGGTCTAT
>DASUBN010000058.1:0-8963 GCA_035763245.1 Gammaproteobacteria bacterium
AGGTGCTGTTGCCCGAGGGGCTGAACAGGGTGCGCGAGAACCCCAGGCTCACCGCCAAGAGGCCCACTTTCTCCTCCTGCAGGCGCTTCAGCAGCCGGTTGGCGTCCGCCTCGGTGCCGGCATCGAGCGTCAACATGCCGCCGTAACCCAAACCCGGGTTCATGAGCCGCGTGAGGCGTGCATGATCCGGATGCTGCACCAGGCCGGGATAGCTCACCTTGAGACCGTGCTCCGCCAGGCGCTCGGCTAGGAACAAGGCGTTAGCCGAGTGCTGGCGCATGCGCACATGCAGGGTCAGCAGGTTCTTGCGGATGCTGGCGGCGCGCAGGCTGTCGAGCGCCGGCCCGAGCAGCATCAGGGCACCGGCGTTCACGTCTGAGAGGCCGTTGATGAACTCGTGACTGGCGCAGACCGCGCCGGCCACGCAGTCACTGGTGCCGTTGATGAACTTGGTGAGGCTGTGCGCCACCACCTGGGCACCCAACCGCGCCGGCGACAGGATCAGGGGCGCGAAGGTGTTATCTACCACGAGGGTGACGCCCCGCTCCCTGGCGAGCTCCGCCAACCCCGGCAGGTCCGGCACCGAGAGCAGCGGGTTACTGATGGATTCACAGTAGATCACCCGGGTGTCGGGCTTGAGCGCGGCGCGCACCGCGTCCAGGTCGTTGCAATCCACGAAGCGCGTCGCCACGCCGAAGCGCGGCAGGAAGTTCTTCATGAAGGCGTAGGTGCCGCCGTAGATGGTACGGCTCGCCACGATCTCGTCGCCCGAACCGCAGAGCTGCAGCAGGGTGCCGCTGATAGCGCCCATGCCGGAAGCCGTCACCGCGCAATCCTGCGTGTCCTCCATGCGTGCCAGGGCGTCCGAGAGGTAGCGGTTCATGGGGCTCCAGTGGCGGGAGTAGAGGAAGCAGCCCTCGATCTCCTGGCTGAAGCGCTCCTTGAGGGTATTGGGGTCCAGGAAGGTGTAGGTTGAGGCGTCGCTGATGGAAGGGTTAACGTCGCCGTATTCGCCGAACACCCACAGGTCCTGGATGCGGGTCGCCGGGTCGAAATCTTTGGATGCCATGTTCAACCCCCTTGTTTGAGCGATCCCGGGCCGCCTGTTGCGGCATAGACCACCACCACCCCGTCCTCCACTCCCGCAGGCAGCGTCTCGAGCGAGCGCCCCAGGCAGGCGCCGGCCACGCACAGGCCGGTCTCCGGCGCGAACAGCGCGCCATGGCCCGAGCACATGATGAGCGTCTGGTCGCGGGTCAGGAAGGCATCGGGCTTCCAGTTGAGGAAGCGCCCGGCGTGGGGGCAGACGTTGCGGTAGGCGTAGACCTTCCCGTACCAGTGGACCAGGAAGTATTCATCCGGGAAATCTGCGCCCGGCAGGGAGAAGCCGCGTGCGCCCGGGTCGGGTATATCCGCGAGGCGGCAGACGACGTGGCGGACGGGTTCGGGCATGGGATCCTTAAGGGTGTAGGGGCCGGTGCGCACTTGGCAGGGGCGCGGCTTTCTTCTATCGTCGGCATCCACCCTGCAGCGGACGCAGCCATGTTCCCCACGCCCGACGAAGCCGAAGCGGCATTTTACACCGCCTTCGCCAACACCGACCTCGACGCCATGATGGAAGTGTGGCTGGACAGCGAGGCCATCACCTGCGTACACCCGGTGGGGCCGCGCATCATCGGCCGGGGCGCGGTGCGCGCCAGCTGGCAGGAAGTGTTCCGCAACAGCGGCGGGCTGCGCTTCAGGCTCGCGGACGTGACCCGCACCCAGGATGCGCTGCTCTCCATCCACGTGCTGCACGAGTTCATCACCGTGTCCGGCGAGAGCAGCGAGCGCCCGCCGGCGGTGGCCACCAACATCTACCAGCTGACCCAGGACGGCTGGCGCATGATCCTGCACCACGCCTCGCCCGTCGCCATACCCGGCCGTTCCGACCGGCCTGCCCAGAAGCTCCACTGAAGCCTCAAGGGGCAGCGGCGCTCTCCAGGGACTCGATGCGCCGCTGCAGCGCGAGGATCAGCATCAGCCCGGGCAGCGCCAGGAGCGCACTCGCCAGGAAAAGCATCGCCCAGCCCGCGTGCTCGGCGAGGTAGCCGGAAGGCGGCCCCAGGAACACCCGTGAGATGGAATCGAAGGCCGAGAGCAATGCGAACTGGAAGGCGGTGTAGCGCCGGTCGCAGAGTGCCATGAGATAAGCCACGAAGGCCGCCGTGCCCATGCCCCAGGCGATGTTCTCGATGCCCACCGCCAGCACCATCAGCCCGTAGTTGTGCCCCATGAGCGCCAGCAGCATGAAGGTCAGGGTCGAAGCGGCCTGTAGGATGCCGAAGGCGAGCAACGAGCGGAACAGGCCGAGCCGGGGCATCAGCGCGCCGCCCAGGAACACGCCGATGATGGTGGCCACGAGGCCGAGGCCCTTGTTCACTACGCCGACGTCCGAGGGCGTGAAATGCAGCCCCGCGATCAGGAACACGTTGGTGAGCGGCCCCGAGAACCAGTTGCCGAACTTGTAGAAGAGCACCAGGGCCAGCAGGCCCACGGCGGCAGGACGCGTCGCGAGCTCCTGCAGCGGCAGCAGCACCGCCTCCCTGAGGCTGCGCGGCAGTTCCGCGGGGCGCTCGGGCTCCGGGCCGAACACGGTAGGCAACGTGGCGAGCACGATCAAGGCTGCCATCAGCAGATAACTGTTGCGCCAGCCGATCTGGTCGGAGAGCACGAGCACCAGGGCGCCGGACACGATCATGGCAAGACGGTAGCCGCCCACAGTGACCGCGGCGCCGAGCCCCCGCTCCGCCGGCAGCAACAGGTCGGTGCGGTAGGCGTCGTAGACGATGTCCTGGGAGGCGGATACGAATGCCAGGAAGAAGGCGAGCAGCGCCAGGCGCGACATGGCCGTGAGCGGGTCGGTGACCGCCATCATCGCGAGCAGCGCCGCGAGCAAGAGCTGCGCCAACAGGATCCAGCCACGGCGGCGCCCCAGGAAGGGCGGCAGGTAGCGGTCCAGGAACGGCGCCCACAAGAACTTGAGGGAATAGGGCAAACCCACCAGGGAGAAGGCCGCTATGGTGGTGATGTCCACGTGCAGGGTGGCGAGCCAGGCCTGCAGCGTGGCGCCGGAGAGGGACAGGGGCAGGCCCGAGGAGAAGCCGAGCAGCAGGGTCACGCCGATGCGACGATTGAGGGCGGCATCCCTGAGCAGCGCCAGGGAAGGCGGACTGGCCGGTTCGCGCGGCGTGCCGCTCACAGGGAGCAGTCGTAGTCCATGATCAGGGGCGCGTGGTCGGAGAAACGCTGGTCCTTGTAGATGACGGCCTTCTGCACCTTGCCGCCCAGCCCCGGTGTGACCACCTGGTAGTCGATGCGCCAACCCACGTTCTTGGCCCAGGCCTGGCCGCGGTTGGACCACCAGGTGTATTGCTCCGCGCGCTTGTCCACGACCCGGAAGGCATCCACATAACCCGCCGGACCGAACAGCTCATCCAGCCAGGCGCGCTCATGGGGCAGGCAGCCGGAGTTCTTCTGGTTGCCCTTCCAGTTCTTGATGTCGATCTCCTTGTGCACGATGTTCCAGTCGGCACAGAGGATGTACTCCCGCTTCTTCTTGCGCAGCGACTTGAGATAAGGCATGAACGTCTTGAGGAAACGGTCCTTGGAAGCCTGGCGCTCGGGACCGGACGAACCCGAGGGCAAGTACAGTGAGACCACCGAGAGCTTGCCGAACTGCGCCTCCAGGTATCGGCCCTCGTCGTCGAACTCTTTCACGCCGAAGCCCCTGATGACCTTGTCCGGCTCGCGACGTGCGTAGAGCGCGGTACCGGCGTAACCCTTCTTCTTGGCGTCGTAGTAGAAGCAATGATGTCCGTCGGGGCGGAACATGGGGTCGGTGAGCTGATCCTCCTGCGCCTTGGTCTCCTGTAGGCAGACCACGTCGGCCTTCTGGCGCTTCAGCCAATCGAACACGCCCTTGCGGGAAGCGGAGCGTACGCCGTTGACGTTGAGGGTGATGACGCGCATCGCGGTATCATACCTGACGTATCCTACCCTCACGGACAACGCATGAAAGACTACCAGCGGCAATTCCTGGACTTCGCCCTCTCCCGCCAGGTGCTGCGCTTCGGCGAGTTCACCCTCAAGTCAGGGCGCAAGAGCCCCTATTTCTTCAACGCCGGCCTGTTCAACAGCGGCGCGGCGCTCGCCGCCCTCGGTCGCTTCTACGCCCAGGCGGTGGCGGATTCCGGCATCCCGTTCGACATGCTGTTCGGCCCGGCCTACAAGGGCATCCCGCTCGCCACGGTGACCGCGGCGGCGCTCGCCGAGCATCACGGACTGGACCTCCCCTACTGCTTCAACCGCAAGGAGGCCAAGGACCACGGCGAGGGCGGCGACATCGTGGGTGCACCGCTCAAGGGTCGGGTGCTGATCGTGGACGACGTGATCACCGCCGGCACCGCCGTGCGCGAGGCGGTCTCCATCATCCGCGCCGCCGGTGCCGAACCCGTGGGCCTCGTGATCGCCCTCGATCGCCAGGAGCGCGGCCAGGGCGCGCTCTCGGCGGTGAGAGAAGTGGAACAGGCGCACAAGATGCGGGTGGCGGCCATCGTGCGCCTCGCGGAGCTGCGCGATTGGGTGGCGGCCCAAGCCGATATGCGGGCATCGCTCGCCGCCATCGACGCCTACCGGCGTGAATACGGGGCCTGAAGGCCCGGTGCTATACTTTTTTCATCCCTAGTATCGAACGACGGTCCACCCATGAAATCACGTGCCTTGATCCTGTCCATCGCCGCCGCCCTGCTGCTCGCTGCCAATCTCGCTCAAGCGGGCGCACCGAAGATGTACAAATGGGTGGACAAGGACGGCGTCACCCATTACGGCAGCAGCATCCCGCCTCAGTATGCCGCCCAGGCGAGCGAGCAGATCGACGCTCAGGGCAACGTGATTAAGACCCAGGCGGCACAGAAGACGCCGGAAGAGATCGCCGCCGAGCAGCAGGCCCAGGCCCAAGCGGCCCAACAGGCCCAGGCCAGGGCCGAACAGCACGCCCGTGACCTGGTGTTGCTGGACACCTACAGCTCCACCGCCGATATGACCCGCGACCGCGACAGCAAGCTCGCCGCCATCGACGCCCAAGTCAACGTGTTCAACGGCACCATCTCCGGGCTACAGACCACCCTGGCGGATCTGCAGGAACGGGCCGGCGAATTGCAGAACAAGAACAAGCCGGTGCCGCCGCAGCTGCAGAAGCAGATCGATGACGCCAAGTCGCAGCTTATCGCCAACCAGCAACTGCTCCTGCAGGAGCAACAGCACCGGCAGCAGGTGATGGCTCAGTTCACGAACGACATCGAGCGTTACAAGGAGCTGACCGCGGCGCCTGCGTCCGCGACTCACTGAGCTCGTGCAGGAACCGAACGAAAACGCCACCCTCGGGCGGCGTTTTGCTTCAAAGAGCAAGCTGAATCAGCTCTTCCCAGAATGCCCAAAGCCACCTGCGCCGCGGCTGCTTTCCTCGAATTCGCTCACCACTTCGAACTGGGCCTGCACCACCGGCAGGATCACCATCTGGGCGATGCGCTCGCCGGGCTGCACCGTGAAGCTCTCCTTGCCGCGGTTCCAGCAGGAGACTTTCACCTCCCCCTGGTAATCGGAATCGATGAGCCCCACCAGGTTGCCGAGCACGATGCCATGCTTGTGGCCCAAGCCCGAGCGCGGCAGCAGCACCGCGGCGTAAGCCGGGTCTTCCAGGTGGATGGCGATGCCGGAGGGGATGAGCGCCGTCTCCCCGGGCGCGAGCACGAGCGGCTCCTTGAGGCAGGCACGCAAGTCCATGCCGGCGGAACCCGGGGTCGCGTGCTGCGGCAGGGGGAATTCCTTGCCGATGCGCGCATCCAATATCTTCACCTTCACGATGTGCATGACCACGCGGCGACCTCGGTTCAGGATTTCCGTGGACAGCGGTCGGCGATGAGCTTGACCAGCCTGCGCGCCAGGTCGAGCTTGGAGGCCTGGCCCAGTTCCTCGGCGCCGCCCTTCCAGTACACCGTGAGCGCATTGTCATCCCGGTCGAAACCGCGGCCGCCGCCCACCAGGTTCGCAGCCACGAGGTCGAGATGCTTCTTGTCGAGCTTCTCCCGGGCGTGCTTCTCCAGCTGCTCGGTCTCGGCGGCGAAACCCACGGTGTAGGGCCGCTGCCGCCGGCGCGCCACCTCGGCCAGGATGTCCGGGGTCTTCTGCATCGAGAGGGCGAGCTTCGTGGTGCTGAGCTTCTTGATCTTCTGGTTCGCACGCTTTCCGGGCGCGTAGTCCGCTACGGCGGCGGCGGCCACGAAGATGTGGGCATGGCCAACCTCGCGCATCACCGCAGCATGCATCTCGGCGGCGGTCTCCACATCCACCCGGCGCACGTCCCGGGGTGTGACGAGGTGTACCGGGCCGCTCACCAGCGTGACCTCGGCACCCGCCTCGGCCGCGGCCCGAGCCACGGCATAGCCCATCTTGCCGGAACTGCGGTTGGAGACGTAGCGCACGGGGTCGATGGGCTCCCGGGTGGGCCCCGCGGTCACCAGCACCTTCAGGCCCTGGAGCGGTCGGCTGGCGTCCTTGGCGAGCGCGGCTACGATGTCGGCGGGTTCCAGCATCCGGCCCATACCGATCTCGCCTTCGGCGAGCTCCCCTTCCACGGGCCCGAGCAGGCGCAGGCCGCGCTCGCGCAGGCGTCTTACATTGCCCTGGGTGGCGGAGTTCTGCCACATGGCCCAGTTCATGGCCGGTGCCAGCACCACTGGTGCCTCAGTGGCTAGGCACAGCGTGCCCAGGAGGTCCACGGCAAGACCCTGGGCCAGGTGGGCGATGAAATCCGCCGTGGCGGGCGCCACCAGCACGAGCTCCGCCCAGCGGCCGAGCTCGATGTGATCCATGGCGTGTTCCGCCGCCATATCCCAGAGTTCGCTGCGTACCGGCCGGCCCGATACCGCCTGGAGGGTGAGCGGCGTGATGAAACGCTGGGCGCCGGCGGTCATCACCACCTGCACCTCCGCACCGGCCTCGCGCAGGCGGCGCACGATGTCGGGGCTCTTGTAGGCCGCCACACCGCCGCTCAAGCCGACGACGATGCGTTTCACGCCGAGTTCCACCACCGCACGCTCTATATATGTGTGAAGAATGGCAACAGATTAACCCAGGGTGTCGCCGGCTACCAAAGCACGCCTCATTTGAGCGTCACGCGGGCGAATTTACGTTTGCCCACCTGGAGCACGTAGCTGGCACCCGGTTTCAGCTTGAGGCCACGGTCGGAGACCTTTTCGCCGTCCACCTTCACCCCGCCTTGCTCCAGCATGCGGTTCGCCTCGGAGGCGCTGGCGGTGAGGTCGCACTGCTTGAGCAACGCGGCGATAACGAGGCCGCCGGACCCCGTGACGAATACGAACTCCGGCATCTCCTCTGGCATCGCGCCCTTCTGGAAACGGGCCACGAACTCCTCCTGGGCGGCACGGCCTGCGGCCACCCCATGGAAGCGCGCCACGATCTCCTCGCCCAGCAGGAACTTGATGTCTCGGGGGTTCGCGCCCTGGGTGATCTGCTTCTTGAAGCCCTCGATCTCGGCAAGGGAACGGAAGCTCAGCAGCTCGAAGTAGCGCCACATGAGGTCGTCGGAGATGGACATGAGCTTGCCGAACATCTCGCCCGGCGCCTCACTGATGCCGATGTAGTTGCCGAGCGACTTCGACATCTTCTGCACGCCGTCCAGGCCCTCCAGGATCGGCATGGTCAGCACCACCTGCGGCTTCTGGCCGTATTGCTCCTGCAGCTGGCGGCCCACCAGCAGGTTGAACTTCTGGTCGGTGCCGCCGAGCTCCACGTCCGCATGCAGCGCCACCGAGTCGTAGCCCTGCACCAGGGGGTAGAGGAACTCGTGGATGGCGATGGGCTCGCCCGCGGCGTAGCGCTTGCTGAAGTCGTCACGCTCCAACATGCGCGCCACGGTGTGCTTGGCGGCGAGTTGCACCAGGCCCGCGGCGCCGAGCTTCTCGGTCCAACGGGAGTTGAACTCGATGCGGGTCTTGTCGGGGTCCAGGATCTTGAACACCTGGGCCTCGTAGGTGAGGGCGTTGGCGGCAATCTCGTCCCGGGTAAGGGGCTTGCGGGTTGCGTTCTTGCCGGTAGGGTCGCCGATCATCCCGGTGAAGTCGCCGATGAGGAAGATCACCTCGTGGCCGAAGTCCTGGAAACGGCGCATCTTGTTGAGCAGCACGGTGTGGCCGAGGTGCAGGTCGGGAGCCGTGGGATCGAAGCCGGCCTTGATACGCAGTGGCCGCCTCTCCTTGAGCCGGGCGACGAGCTCGGCTTCCGGCAGGATCTCGTCGGCACCGCGGACAAGTTCCGCGAGCTGCTCGGCGGGGGTCGGCATCTCTTTAGCTCCTCGAGACGACATTCATCGGACGACAGGCGGATTTTACGTCAGGCGGGCGTCATTTCCGGCCCAATTCAGGGACTTAGGCGAAAAACCGGCCATTGACCCTCAAATCGCGACAGGCTAGTGTTAGCCCGTTTTTGCAAGGGGATGACGCGTGAAGGACTCCCAGGCCCGCGACGGCGGGGATTATAAGCCAGGCCTCTCGCCCGGACCGGCTCTGCGCCGGGTACGCCGGCGTTACTGGCTGCTGCTCCTGGCGGCGGCGGCGGGCGGCGTCGCCTTCCAGCTCCTGAACGCCCCGGCCGCCGTGGCGGACCACGCTCCTGCGGTCATGGCGGCGGCGCCGGCCACTGCCGTACCCCCGGTACCCACCGAGACCACCGCGAACGTCAGAGTGGCCGACGGCGACACCCTGGCCGCGCTGTTCGCCAAGCGCAACCTGAGCGCCACGGACCTCGCCGCCATCATGGACCTCGACACCGCGGCTTCACGCCTGAAGCGCATCCTCCCCGGTGACGTGATCCACGTGACCTACACCCCGGATGCGCACATCCAG
>DASUBN010000059.1:0-8336 GCA_035763245.1 Gammaproteobacteria bacterium
TCGAAGCGTATCTGCTGGTTGAGCCAGCGCTCTATCCAGCCCGGCTCCGGCACGCGGCTCTGCACCGTGTCGTTGGGGAACAGGCTCTTGTTCACGTGCAGGTTGGTCGGGTGCAGCGCGTGGGAGGTGCGGATGCTCGCCATGAGCACGCCCATGCGCGCGAAAGCCATGCGCGCAGTGTCGCCCTGCTTCTCGATGGCCTGCTCCATGAAGCGGCGGTAGCAGCCGCCGTGGCGCGCCTCGTCCTGGGAGATCAGGCCGTAGATGTGCTTGATCACCGGCTCCGTGTGCCACTCGGCGGCGCACTGGTACCAGTGGGTGAGGCGGATCTCGCCGCAGAAATGCATCATCAGGGTCTCGAGGGGCGGCGCCGGATCGAACTCGAAGCGCACCGCGTGCAGCTCCTCCTCGGTCGGCAGCAGGTCGGGGCGGAAGCGACGCAGGTACTCCTGCAGCACCAGCGAGTGCTTCTGCTCCTCGTAGAACCAGATGGACATGAAGGCTGAGAAATCCGAGTCATCACGGTTGTCGCGCAGGAACATCTCGGTGGCCGGCAGCGCCGACCACTCGGTGATGGCGTTCATCTTGATGGTGTGCGCCTGCTCGTCGCTCAAGAGTTTCGCGTCGAAACCGCCCCAGGGCACGTCCTTCTCCAGGCTCCAGCGGAGCTTCTCCAGGGAACGGAACAGTTCGGGGTAGAGCATGGTGCTTCGCGTCCTGGACATGGCAAGACCTCTGGAGGGGGATACGGCGCCGAAGGGCCCCTGGAGGCGCCTGCCTCCATTCTATGGGCTTCCGGGTATCGGCAGTGTGACAGAGTCACTGCCGCAAACGGCACGGATAAACGCAAGACAATACAGGAGCTTAGGCCGCACCGGAGTATGGGTCATGAAGCTCGCCGTCGGTAGAATGATGGGATGAAGACTCTCCTCGCCGTCCGCCACGTCCCCTTCGAAGACCTCGACGCCTATGCCGGGGTGCTCGCACAGGCGGGCTATTCCATCCGTTACGTGGATGCGCCCACGGCGGACTTCGCCGCCCTCGGCAGGCAGCCGTGGGATCTGCTGGTGGTGCTGGGTGGACCCATCGGCGTGAACGACGGCGCGGACTATCCCTTCATCGTTCCCGAACTCGAGTTCGTGGAGGAACGTCTCAAGGCGGGGCTGCCCTTGCTCGGCATCTGTCTCGGCAGCCAGTTCATCGCCAAGGCTCTCGGTGCCCGCGTGTATCGCATCGGGCGGGTGGAGATAGGCTGGAAGCCCCTCGGTCTCGGCGATGCGGGACGGAACTCACCCCTGAAACATCTCGTCGGTCCCGTGTTCCATTGGCATGGCGAGGCTTACGACCTTCCCGCCGGCGCCCTGACCCTCGCTTCCACCGACGTCACACCCCATCAGGCTTTCACCTGGGGTCGGGCGCTGGCCATGCAGTTCCATCCGGAAGTGAGCGCCCGGGGTTTGGAGCGGTGGTACGTGGGGAACAGCGGAGAGCTCCGGGGCCTCGACCTCAAGCCAGGCGAGCTGCGCAGGAGTGCCTCAGCCCATGCAGCTGCGGCGGAGCGCCAAGGCCGGGAAGTACTCATAGAGTGGCTGGCATCCGTGTCTTGAGGACGGATGGGATCTTTCGCCTGGCCGTGAAATAGCCGTGCACATGCCGGGGTCTATATTGGGTCATCCGGCACCACGGGGCCATCTTATGTATCTCAGGAAACTGCTCTCGATCCGCTCGCGCGTCGCCGCTGTGTCGGCCGGTGTACTCTTACTCGCGATCTCATCCGCCTTCGGCGCGACGCCCTGGGAGGACCTGGGCCAGTCCAAGTGGGTGATGGAGGGCGTAGCGCATCCCAAACACCTCGTCTACGTGATCACCGATGCCAACTGCCCTTATTGCCACGAACTCTGGTCCGAACTCCGGCCCTTCTACCGGCAAGGGTTGGCGGTGCGCTACGTGATGGTGGGGATACTCACCGATACCAGCCCCGGCAAGGCGGCCGCCATCCTCGAGGCCAGCGATCCCGCCATGGCCCTGGACCGCGCCGAGACCCGCTGGAACACCCTGCGGGACGACACCGGCGGCGGCATCGCGCCCCTCACCCGGCCGGCGCCGGCCGTACACGCGGAATTGAAGGGCAACGAAGCCCTGATGCGCGAGCTGGGCGTGCAGGGCACGCCCGCGCTGCTTTACCGGGACACCGCGGGCAAGCTGCACCTGATGCAGAGCGTGCCGGATGCGGGATCCCTCGCGGCGATCGTGAAGAGCGCCAGCGCCTCCTGAAACGGAGCGCTCAGGCTCCCGAGATCACGATCTCCGGCTCGATGCGGATGTCGGATTTCAGGCTGTTGGCGATGAAGCATCCGTGGTGTCCGAGTTCGACGGCTTTCTCCACCGCCGCTTTCTCGATCGGCCCCTTCACCACGATGCGGGGCTTGAGCAGGATGCGGGTGATGCGCATCGGCTTGTCGTCTTCGGGCATGAGACCCTCCGCCCGGTCCTCGTACTCCACCACGTCGATGCGTTTCCTCGCGGCGACGGCGAGGAAGCTCAGCATCTGACATGAGGCGGCGGCCATCACCAGCAGCTGTTCCGGATTGAGCCGCGCGGGATCGCCGCGGAAGGCGGGGTCCGAGGACAGGGCGAGCTGCGCCCGGGCGGGCGGGGCACGCATGTCGTGAGCACGGGGGTAGTGCTCATAACCCTCTCCGGTGCTGCCCGTCCAATAGCAGGTGACGGTGTAGTGGTGCTCACGATGTTCGGCCATGGGGTGACTCCGGAATGAGGACTGAAAGCGCAGCGGCTCTTAGCGCCCGGTGATCCGGCGCATCAGGGGAAAGTACAAAGAATAAGGCAGGGCGCGCAGCAGCTTCAGGATCAGCACGAAGCGGGTGGGGAAGGCGATCTCGAACTTGCCCCGGTAGATGCCGCGCTTCAGGGCTTCGGCGGCGTCGTCCACCCGCATGAGGAAGGGCATGGGGAAGGCGTTGGATTCGGTCATGGGCGTATCCACGAAGCCGGGGTTGCACACCGAGACCCGGATGCCGGCGCGCGCCAGCATGGACTTCAGGGATTCCGCCAGGTTGATGAGCGCGGCCTTGGTGGGGCCGTAGGCGGAGGCCAAGGGCAGGCCGCGGTAGCCAGCGACGCTCGCCACCAGCACGAGGTGCCCCGCCTTGTGCGCACGCATGGCGGGGATCAATGCCTCCATGCAGTTCACCACTCCGAGGAAGTTCACCTGCATGTGCTCGGCGAAGGTCTCGGACTTGAACGTGTCGAGCTTCACGGGCTTGAACATGCCGGCGTTGAGCACCGCGAGTGCGACGGGCCCATGCTTGGCCTCGATGGCGGGCACCGCTCTGCGCACCGCGGCGACGTCGGTGACGTCCAGAGGCCAGGCGTGGATGCCGGGCGCGGCGGCGGCCGTCTCGTCGAGCGGTTCGGGCCGCCGGCCCGAGACCACCACCCGCCATCCGTCCTTCGCCAGACTCACGGCGAGCGCCCGGCCGATGCCGCCGCCGCCGCCGGTGATCCAGGCGAGTCTCTGCTGTTCGGTCTCCATGCACCGATATTCTAAGGCCGAAGCCGCTGCGGTATCATCAACGCCTCACGCTCTTGGGGATAAGAAGTGGAAAAACTCTGGCTCAAGCAGTACCCGGCGGAGGTCCCCGCCGAGATCGACATCAAGCGCTATGCGTCCGTGAAGCAGATCTTCGAGGAGAGCTGCGCCAGGTTCGGCTCCCTGCCGGCCTACGTGAACATGGGGGTCGCCCTCAGCTACGCCGAATTGGACGCCGAGAGCGCCAAGTTCGGCGCCTGGTTGCAGCAGGAGCGCGGCTTCAAGCGCGGTGACCGTGTCGCCATCATGATGCCGAACCTCTTGCAGTATCCGGTGGCGCTGTTCGGCATCCTGCGCGCGGGGCTCACGGTGGTGAACGTGAACCCGCTCTATACCGCCCGCGAACTGGAGCACCAGCTGAAGGACTCCGGCGCCCGCGGCATCGTGATCCTGGAGAACTTCGCCCACACCCTGACGGACCTGCACGGCCGCGCGCCGCTGCACACCGTGGTCACCACCCAGATCGGCGACCTGTTCCCGGTGCCCAAGCGCCAGCTCGTGAACTTCGTGGTGAAGCGCGTCAAGAAGATGGTGCCTGCCTGGACCCTGCCGGGCAGCTTCGATTTCCGCGACGCGCTCAAGGCCGGAGCACGGCACACGTTGTCGCCGGTGGACGTCGGCCACGAGGACATCGCCTTCCTGCAGTACACGGGCGGCACCACCGGGATCTCCAAGGGCGCCATCCTCACCCACCGCAACATGGTGGCCAACGTGCTGCAGGCCTCCGCCTGGCTCGGCACGGGCCTCACGCCCGGCACCGAGGTGGTGATCACCGCGCTGCCGCTGTACCACATCTTCTCGCTCACCGCGAACTGCATGGTGTTCATGACGCTCGGCGGCAAGAACATCCTGATCACCAACCCGCGCGACATGCCCAGTTTCGTGAAGACCCTGGACGGCAGCGGCTTCAGCGTGATCACCGGCGTGAACACGTTGTTCAACGGCCTGTTGCATGCTCCGGGCTTCGAGAAGCTCGACTTCTCGCATCTCAAGCTCGCCCTGGGCGGCGGCATGGCGGTGCAGCGCGCCGTGGCGGAACACTGGAAGCAAGTGACCGGCCGGCCCATCGTGGAGGCTTACGGTCTCACCGAGACCTCGCCCGCCGCCTGCATCAACCCGCTGGACCTCAAGGACTACAACGGCAGCATCGGCCTGCCCATCCCCTCCACCGACCTCGCCATCCGCGACGACAACGGCAAGGACCTCGGCGTGGGCGAGGTGGGCGAGCTCTGCTTCAAGGGCCCGCAGGTGATGCGCGGCTACTGGAACCAGCCGGCCGAGACCGACAAGGTGCTGGGCAAGGACGGTTGGCTGCGCACCGGTGACATGGGGCGCATCGACAAGGATGGGCTCGTCTACATCGTGGACCGCAAGAAGGACATGATCCTGGTGTCGGGTTTCAACGTGTACCCGAACGAGGTGGAGGACGTGGCCATGATGCACCCGGGCGTGCGCGAGTGCGCCGCTGTGGGCGTGCCGGACGAGCACTCCGGCGAGGTGGTGAAGCTCTTCGTGGTGCGCAAGGACCCGAACCTCACCGCCGAGGAGCTCATCGCCCACTGCCACAAGTACCTGACGGGCTACAAGGTGCCGAAGCACGTGGAGTTCCGCACCGAGCTTCCCAAGTCGAATGTCGGGAAGATTCTGCGACGGGAGCTTAGAGAGAAACATTGAGTCTGAATCAGACCGAGCTTCCCATCGGCGTCTTCGATTCGGGCGTGGGCGGTCTCACCGTCCTGAAGGCGCTGCGTGCCCGCCTGCCCAATGAGCATCTCCTCTATCTCGGCGACACCGCGCGCCTGCCCTACGGCACAACGGGCGCGGATACCGTGGCTCGCTACGCCGTGCAGGCCGCCGGGCATCTCGTGGAGCGGGGTATCAAGCTCCTGGTGGTGGCCTGTAACACTGCTACGGCTGCGGCCATGCCAGAGCTCAACCGCGCCTTCGCGCCCCTGCCGGTGCTGGGGGTGTTGGAGGCGGCGGCCGCCGCCGCGGCACGGGGCTCCCGCAGCGGCCATATCGCCGTGCTCGCCACTGAGAGTACGGTGCGGGGCGGTGCCTATGAGCGCGCCATCAAGGCGCGCCGGCCCGATGCCCATGTCTATTCCCAACCCTGCTCGCTCTTCGTGCCCTTGGCCGAAGAGGGCTGGTTCAAGGGACCCTTGGTCGAGTCCATAGTGCGCGAGTACCTGCAGCCGCTGCTGGAGGAGAAACGGCGCGACGGACTCGATTGTCTGGTGCTGGGCTCCACCCATTTCCCACTGCTCAAGGAGGCCATCGGCAAGGTGGCGGGGCCGGATATGTCGCTGGTGGATTCCGGCGAGACCGTGGTGGGCGCTGTGGCCGACACCCTCGCTGCTGCCGGACTCGCCCGCGAGTCAGGGCAAGGCGATGCCCGTTTCCTCGCCACCGACGGGGCCGAGCGCTTCGCCCGGGTGGGCAGCCTGTTCCTCGGCGACGGGCTCGCCGCCTCCGACGTCGAGATCGTGGATCTGTAGATCCCTGTCGCAGAGGCGACGAGGTCCCGCCTCTTTTCGGCAAAGACCCGTCGCGTCGGCTACATGTTAGTCCCGATTCCGAAGGCTCCCGCGTCTACTACACTTTCCCAGGTCCCGATCCGCCTCGACGCATCCATGCATGCCGGCTTCATGCGGGCATGCCAAGGAGAATAACCATGAACCTCAAGCACGTCTCCCGCCGCCTGCTTCCCATCCTTCCCGCCGCGCTGCTGCTAGCCACCTCCGCCGTCGCCGAACCGCCGTCGGCGGCGCCCACGAGCAAGCTCGAATGGCGCAACGTCGGCCCCTACATCGGCGGGCGGGTGGTGGCGGTCACCGGCGTGCCGGGGACGCCCGACCTCTTTTACATGGGAGCGGTGGACGGCGGCGTGTGGCAGAGCACCGACTACGGCGTGAAATGGAGCAACATCACCGACGGCAAGCTGCCCGGCACCAGCGACAGCATCGGCGCCATCGCCGTGGCACCTTCCGACCCGGAAGTAATCTACGCGGGCACGGGCGAGAGCGACATCCGCGGCGATGTGATCACGGGCGATGGTGTGTACAAGTCCGTGGACGGTGGTAAAAGTTGGCTCTCTGCGGGGCTCGTGGACACACATACCGTAAGCGGCTTAGTGGTGGACCCGCGCAATCCCGAGGTGGTGTACGCCTCTTCCATGGGACATGTGTTCAAGTCCAACCCGGAGCGCGGCGTATTCAAGTCCACGGACGGTGGCAAGAGATGGAGCAAGGTCCTGTTCGTGGACGACAAGACCGGTGCCATCGACCTCGTAATGGACCCGCGCAACCCGGAGGTGCTCTACGCCGCCATGTGGCAGGCCTACCGCACGCCCTGGTCCCTCGAGGACGGCGGACCCGGCAGCGGTCTCTACAAGAGCAGCGACGGCGGCGCTCACTGGGAAAACCTGTCGCACCGGCCCGGCTTCCCGCAGGGCCTGCTGGGGCGCATCGGCGTGAGCGTGGCGGCCTCGGACCCCAAGGTGGTCTATGCCATCGTGCAGGCCGCCGAGGGTGGTGTATTCCGCTCCGGGGACGGCGGTGCGAGCTGGAAGCGGGTGAACGACGAGTGGAAGCTGCGTCAGCGCGCCTTCTACTACATGACCATCTACGCCGATCCCAAGGATCCTGACACGGTGTACGTGCCCGAGGTGGACGCGCTCTGGGTCTCCCACGACGGCGGCAGGACCTTCACCAAGCTGCATACCCCCCACGGCGACAACCACGTGGTCTGGATCAATCCCGGAGACACCAAGCTGCTGCTCGAGGGCAACGACGGCGGCGCCACCGTATCCACCGACGGCGGCCTCACCTGGAGCGAGGAGCACAACCAGCCCACCGGGCAGTTCTACCACGTGAACCTGGACGGCCGCTTCCCCTATCACATCTACGGCGCCCAGCAGGACGAGGGTTCCTTCGAGGGTCCGAGCGCAGCGGCCGGTGGCGTGGTCCCGCTCGCCGACTGGAAGCGGGTCGCCTACGGCGAGAGCACCTTCAGCGTACCGGCCCCGGGGAAGCCGGGAGTGAACTACGGCAGCGGTTACTACAGCATCTTCCTCAAGTACAACGACGCGGACGAGCAATATCAGAGCGTGAGTCCCTGGCCCAACTATCAGGAAGGCGCCTCCTCCGGTGAGCTGCCCTACCGCATGGCCTGGACCCATCCCATCCTGTTCTCACCCACCGACCCGCAGGAGCTGTTCATCGGGGCTCAGTACGTGCTGAAGAGCCCGGACGCCGGCGCCACCTGGCAGCGCATCAGTCCTGATCTCACCCGCAACGATCTGGCCACGGAGCGTCCCTCAGGCGGTCCCATCGACCTCGACGCGTCGGGCGCGGAGATCTACGCCACCGTCTCCGCGCTCGCGGTGTCGCCCCTGGACGATGGCCTGATCTGGGCGGGTTCCGACGACGGCCTGGTGCACGTGACCACCGACGGCGGCGCCCACTGGCGGGATGTGACGCCGCCTACCCTGCCGCAGACGGCTTACGTCACCTGTATCGAGCCTTCGCATACCGATAAGGCCACGGCCTACATGACCGTGAGCCGCTACATGTGGGACGATTTCCATCCTTACGTGTACGTGACCCGCGACTACGGCGCCCATTGGAGCCCCATCACCGCCGGGCTGGCCGATGGCGAATACGCTTTCGCGATCCGGCAGGATCCCCGTGAACCCAAGCTGCTGTTCCTGGGCACCCGCAGCACG
>DASUBN010000060.1:0-2927 GCA_035763245.1 Gammaproteobacteria bacterium
CTGAAGCCGCCGAGCGTGGTGGGCGTGCCGTTCAGGTCAGGCAGCGTCACGCCGCTCGCCAGGGACAGCTTGGCATCCACCGAACCGGCCGCGGTGAAGTTCGCCCCCTTGATCACCGGGTGCATCACCCACATGCCGGAGCCGCCGGCCTCATGCCCGAAGCTCTGGGACACATCGAAGTCGAGCAGCAGCTTTTCCGTGCCGCCATCCAGTGTCAGCGCATCACTCGGCAGGTCCACCTTGAGGCCGCTCTGCGCCAGGCTCGGCATCTGCAGCTGGCCCGCCACGGTGGCCCCGGCCGGAAGGCCGGCGTAGTCCGGGGACGAGGCGAAGATGCTGGTGGTGCCGTCGCCGTTGTCCACCTCCAGGTAGCCGCCGGTGATCACGAAGCGCAGCTCGGAATAGGTCCCGTTGGCCACGTCCTTGGCGTCCACCAGGGTCTTGGTCGAGTTGGCGAGGTCGAGCAGGTTGGTGGTGGTGGCGGTGTTGCTGAGTGTCACGTGCGACTGGTCACCGCTGCCGACCAGGTAGATCTCGGAGATCGTCACCACGGCGGCCTTCACGTCGCCGGCGGCGTCGGTCATCTGGACGGACATCTGCGTCGTGCCGCCGGGGCTGTTGTTGTCGGAGCAGCCCAGCACCGGCAGGACGAGCGTGGCCGCCAGCGAGGCGGCGCGAAGTGTTCTCTTGAGCAACGTGAAGTCCTTTCAGCTGGTATGGAACATCAGCACACATGGCCCTGGGCACCGCCCGGGGCCGGCGCTGGTCTGTGACCAGCGTGCATGGTGCGTCATTGAGACCCCGGCTGCCGTGTGCTGGGTCACGCTCGCCGCTTGTCACCCCCCAGCGCCGCTCGTCCGCTGTTCATTGCGAAACAGTTGCCGCTGTTTCACTGTCGTGCATGCAAGCGCATGCACCGCCAACCGGCTCCGCGCCGGCCATCCGCCGCATTGCGGCGGCGGCCCTTGCCGTGGCCGCGCTCGATTTTCTCTACGTCACCGTGGTATTCGCGGTCATCCTGAAGCGGACCACCCTGGAGCGGCTGGCGCAGTCCATCGCGACCGGTGTGCTGGGGAAGGCGGCGTTCGAGGGTGGGGCCGGAACCGTGGTGCTGGGCCTCGTGCTCCATCTCTTCATCGCATTCTGCTGGACCCTGATCTTCTACGTTGCCAGCAGGCGGATCGGCTGGTTGCGGGGGTGGGTTTCCACCCGGACGGGCCGGATTCGCACCGGGCTGCTCTACGGGCCGGTCATCTGGCTGGCCATGGATCTCGTCGTCCTGCCCCTGAGCCGGGCGAGCGCCGTGCCGGTGACCCGTCCCTTCTTTTATATCCACCTGGTGCAGCACGCCCTGATGATCGGCCTGCCGATGGCGCTCATCCTCGGCGCGCCGGCACCCTACCAGAATCGCTTCCAGCGTTCGTCATAGCGCGCCAGCAGCCAGCCCACCAGCACGCCGGCGAGGATCATCGCAATCACCGCGAAGGCGGTCCGCAGCGCCGGATGCGATGCGGCGACCGCGTCTGTCGTGTCCAGGACCATTGATATCGCTCTCCCAGCGGGGGATCCGGGTGCGGTCCCGGCTACGCCGGACCTGGCACGCACGCGCAGCTTCCTGCCGGTGCGGTGCAGGATCTGTCAGCGGCGATTGCCGGAACCGCGGGCCTGGTCGTCCGACTCGAAGCCCTGCGGCCGGAAGAGCAAGTCGAAGGCCAGAAAGAGCGTCTTGGAGAAGGGGTAGAAGATCACGGGTACCAGCAGCATCAGGGCAGCGCCGCCCCACTGCAGGATCCGCCAGGGCGGTGTGGGCCAGGTGGCGAACAGCACGGCCACGAAGATCGCGGCGAAGACCAGTTCCGAGGCCACGATGTTGAACATGTAGGAGCCCACGACGTAGCCATGCTCGCCGCGTTCCAGATGCAGCCCGCAGCGCGGGCAGGCGTCACGCATGTGGAGCCAGCCGCGCCAGATCCCCGGGCTGCCGCAATTGGGGCAGCGGCGGAGCAGGGCCCTCCCGGTGAACCGGAGGGTCCGGGCGGTCAGGGCCGGCATGGCCGGGGTCCTCTTGACAAGGCCGGAATCGGCGGTAACTCCAAGCGGTCCGGCCAGATGCGCGGACAGTTACTCGACATCAGTTCACATCCATTTCAAGGAGCATGACGCATGCGCAGCACCAGCCCCCTGGTGCCCGTGCTCGTACTCGCGGCTCTCGCCGCGTGTTCGGACTCGGGCTCGATGGCGCCGTCGGCACTGCCGAACGGCCCCGCGTTCGTGAAGGCCAACCTTCAGTCCATTCCCACTCCAGCCCAGGTCGTCGTGCCCGGCGCGACCCCCGGCGCGTTCACCAACCTCATAGTGGCGAACAACAGTGGCCGCGCCACCACCGAGTTCTGGGACAACCCCTCGGCGGACCAGACCGCGACCACCGACAACTGCAACGTCGGCTTCTTTGCCACCGGTACCTTCAGCGCCGATTGCAAGCCGCTGAACACGGCGGCGGGAACGTTCGCGAATCAGGGAGGCTACAGCAAGTACTGGGGTGACGGGCCCGAAGGCCGGGATCCGTCGGCGTTCATGTTCGCCGGCGGCTACGAGTACACCGTGACCCTGAAGGGCTCGGTGCTCGGCCAGCCGAGCGAGGTCGGCTGGTTCACGAAGGACGGTGCCGGCTACCACCTGAATCCGGTGGCGGACTGGAGCAACCGGCTGGTGAACAGCGCCATCACCATCAACACCGGCGGTGCCGACTGGGGCTTCTACATCAAGAACAACTTCAGCACCGCCACCAGCAGTTGCGTCACCCCGGATACGGACTGCTCCGATGCCGAGGGGGGATTCGACGGGACGCCACCGCTGCAGCAGTTCGCCCTGATGATCAGCCAGGACGAGACCAGGTACCTGGTCGGGGCCGAGGATGCGCGGCTGGA
>DASUBN010000061.1:0-4474 GCA_035763245.1 Gammaproteobacteria bacterium
GCCATGCGTCAAACCCCGGTCTGGATCATCTATTAAGGTTCAAAGTCAGGTTGCTTGTCTGGCGCCGCATCGATGAAGGCTTTCAGGGTCAGGCAGTGCTCGTTGATGCGCTTGAGCGTCGGATAGGGCGTGACGTCCAACTCGAAACGCTTGGCGTTGAACATCTGCGGCACCAGGAAGGCATCCGCGATGGTGGGCGTATCGCCGTGGCAGAACTTGCCCGTGTCCGGGTTCCCGGCCATGAGCTGCTCCATGGCCGCGAAGCCGTCCGCCATCCAGCGCTGCATCCAGCGCTTCTTCACCACCGCATCCGCCCCGAACTCCTTTTCCAGGTACTGTATGACGCGCTGGTTGTTGAGCGGGTGGATATCGCAGGCAACGATGAGGGCCAGCGCCCGCACCCGGGCCCGGCCCAGAGGGTCGCGCGGCAGGAGGCGCGGCTCGGGGTGGATCTCATCCACGTACTCGACGATAGCGAGGGACTGGGTGAGGGTGTGCCCGTCGTCCTTCAGGGCCGGGATGAAGCACTGGGGGTTCACCGCCTTGAACTCCGGCTTGTGCTGCTGGCCGCCGTCCTTGAGTAGGTGCACGTAGCGGTAGTCGGCCTGCAGGCCCTTGAGGTTGAGGACGATGCGCGCCCGGTAGGCGGCGGAACTGCGGAAATAGGTGTAGACCTCCATCAATATTTCTCCACGGTCTGCTCGATGGCGCCGAAGACACTCTGGCCCGCGGCGTCGAACATCTCGATGCGCACCTGGTCACCGAACTTCATGAAGGGCGTCACCGCCTTGCCGCTCTTGATGACCTCCAGCACCCGCTTCTCCGCGAGGCAGGAAGAGCCCTTGGACTCGTCGTGGTTGGCGATGGTGCCGGACCCCACGATGGAGCCCGCCGCCAGGGGCCGGGTCTTGGCCGCGTGGGCCACGAGCTGCGGGAAATTGAACTGCATGTCCACGCCCGCGTCGGGCTCGCCGAACTTGGCGCCGTTGAGATGGGTCACGAGCGGCAGGTGGACCTTGCCGTCCTTCCAGGCAGCACCCAGCTCGTCCGGCGTCACCGCCACGGGGGACAGCGCCGAGCGCGGCTTGCTCTGCAGGAAGCCGAAGCCCTTGGCGAGCTCGTCCGGGATGAGGTTACGCAGGGATACGTCGTTCAGGATCAGCACCAGGCGGATGTGCTTGGCGGCATCCGCGGCCGACACGCCCATGGGCACATCGTCCACCACCACGCCCACCTCCGACTCGAAATCGATGCCATAGTCCTCGCTGGCCATGCGGATGGGGTCCGTGGGCGCATGGAAACCGTCGCTCACCGCCTGGTACATGAGGGGGTCCTTGAGGAAACTCGGCGGCATCTCGGCGCCCCGCGCTTTCCTCACCCTTTCCACGTGGGCGAGGTAGGCGCTGCCATCCACGAACTGGGGCGCGCGGGGCAGGGCCGCGGCGAGATCTTTCACATTCAGTTTGAAGGCGTCTTTCGCTCTGCCCGCGTTGAGAGAATCCGCCACCGACTGAAGCTTGTGCTCCGCCATGGCCCAATTCTCGAGCGCCAGCACCAGGCTGCCGGCGATCTCCGTCACCTTCACGGCGTTCTGCAGCTTCTTGTCCACCACCACCAGGGTGCCGTCACGGCCGCCGGTTCTAAGACTTGCGAGTTTCATTCCCACTGGACTCCGGATAAAAAATGGCGGCCTGGCGGCCGCCGGTACTCAACGCCTACTCAGCGGCGCTTGGGATCGAAATGCTTCTTGATGCCCTGCCAGCACTCATAGTAATCCCCCTGCAGCTCCTTGGCTTCCAGCGCCTGCTTGGTGGGCCGGATCACGGCCCGGGTCTCGAACATGAAGGCCATGGTGTCGGTGATGTGCAGGGGCTTGGTGGTGTCGCCGGCCACGGCTTTCTCGTAGCTGCCGGCATCGGGGCCGTGGCCGCTCATGCAGTTGTGCAGGGAGGCGCCGCCGGGCACGAAGCCGCCGCCCTCCTTCGCGTCGTAGACACCGGTGATGAGGCCCATGAACTCCGAGGCCACGTTGCGGTGGAACCAGGGGGGGCGGAAGGTGTTCTCCGCCACCAGCCAGCGGGGCGGGAAGATCACGAAGTCCATGTTGGCGGTGCCGGCCGTGTCGCTCGGGGAGGTGAGCACCGTGAAGATGGAGGGATCCGGGTGGTCGTAGCTGATGGAACCGATGGTGTTGAAGCGCGTCAGGTCGTACTTGTAGGGCGCGTGGTTGCCGTGCCAGGCCACCACGTCCAGCGGCGAATGGTCGATCTCGGCGGACCAGAGCCGGCCCTGGAACTTGGCCACGAGCTCGGCCTTGCCCTCGACATCTTCATAGGCCGCCACGGGATAGAGGAAGTCCCGGGCGTTGGCCAGCGAATTGGAACCGATGGGCCCGAGCTCCGGCAAGCGCAGCGGGGAGCCCAGGTTCTCCGCCACGTAGCCCCGGGCCACCCCGTCCGGCAGCTCCACCTTGAAGCGGATGCCCCGGGGGATCACGGCGATCTCGAGCGGCGCCACGGTGAGCACGCCGAGTTCGGTGGCGATCCGAAGGCGCCCCTGCTGGGGCACGATCAGGAGCTCGCCGTCGGCGTCGTAGAAGTAGCGGCCCTGCATGGAGCGGTCCGCCGTGTAGATGTGCACGCCCACGCCGCTCTGGGTGGCCGCGCTGCCGTTGCCGGCCATGGTCATGAGGCCAGTGACGAAATCCGTCGCGTTCTGCTGGGGGATCGGGAACGGGCTCCAGCGCAGCTGGTTGGGGTTCGCCGGGGTCTCATCGAAGCGGTTGTGGAAGCGGCCCTCGGGCAGCGGCTTGAAGGGCTTGTGCACCGCCGCGGGACGGATGCGGTAGAGCCAGCTGCGGCGGTTGCCGTGGCGCGGCGCCGTGAAAGCGGTGCCGGAGAGCTGCTCCGCGTAGAGGCCATAGGGCGCCTTCTGGGGCGAGTTCTGGCCTTGAGGCAGCGCGCCCGGCAGCGCCTCGGTGGCGAACTCGTTGCCGAAGCCGGACTGGTAGTGGCCCGCGTCCGCCGGCAGGGCAGCGGCTTTGGGTTCCATGGCGCTCAGCTTCTGACTCATTCTGGGCTCCCAAAATTTGAGGCCACTATCAAAAATCCTTCAGCTAGGACGAGCAGATTTTCGTTCCTGGCTAGGCGCGCGGAGTTGCGAGAGCGGAGTTACCAAGTAGGTAATGAGCATCGAGGAACGACGCGCAACGACGCCAGGGACGAAAAGATGCCGTCATAGCACGCCGCGCTTCATCTGGTCGCGTTCGATACTTTCGAATAGGGCCTGGAAGTTGCCCTCGCCGAAGCCCTCGTTGCCCTTGCGCTGGATGATCTCGAAGAACACCGGGCCGATGGCGTTCTGGGTGAAGATCTGCAACAGCAGCTTCTTCTTGGTCTCCCGGTCCGCGTCGATGAGGATCTTGTTCCTGGCGAGCCGCGGCACGTCCTCGCCGTGGTTGGGTACCCGCTCGTCGATCATCTCGAAGTAGGCGTCCGGTGTGTCCAGGAACTGCTGGCCGGCGGCGCGCATGGCCTCCACCGTCGAGTAGATGTCGTTGGTGAAGCAGGCGATGTGTTGGATGCCCTCGCCCTTGTACTCGTCCAGGTACTCGTTGATCTGGCTCTTGGGGTCGCTGGACTCGTTCAAGGGGATGCGCACCATGCCGTCCGGTGCGGTCATGGCCTTGGAGATGAGGCCGGTCTTCGCGCCCTTGATGTCGAAGTAGCGGATCTCCCGGAAGTTGAACAGCTGCTCGTAGAACTTGGCGAACTTCTCCATGTTGCCGAAGTAGAGGTTGTGGGTCAGGTGATCCACGAAGGTGAGCCCGAAACCCTTGGGATGCCTATCAGCGCCCGGCAGGTATTCGAACTCGGCGTCGTAGACCTCGCCCTTGGCGCCGTAGCGGTCCACGAGGTAGAGCATGCTGCCGCCGATGCCTTTGATCACCGGCACATCCACCGCCTTGGTGGACTCGAGTTCGATGACGGCCTCGCCGCCCTTCTTAAGGGCCTCTGCGCGCACGAAGGCGGCGGGCTTGCTGAAGCGGATGGCGAAGCCGCAGGCCGAGGGGCCGTGCTTCTTGGCGAAGTCCGCGGCGAAGGAACCGGGCTCCTCGTTCACCAGGAAGTTGCACTCCCCCTGGCGGTAGAGGGTGATGGCCTTCTTCTTGTGCCTGGCCACGGCGGTGAAGCCCAGTTTCGGGAACAGTTCATGCAGCAACTTGGGGTTCGGGGCGGCGAACTCCACGAACTCGAAGCCATCCACCCCCATGGGGTTCTCGAACTGGTGCGGCTGCATGCCGACGTTGGGTTGCGCGCTCATGACCTGTCACCTCGGGACGGGAAATCTACAGTCAATTCAGCATTATACCGCCCCTGAATATGGGCCCCCAACCACTCGAAATTAACCTACCGGAATGCCTGAAAAACCGTCGCGAGCGCAGGCGGGGCTAGGCGCGGACGGGCGAGGTGCC
>DASUBN010000062.1:0-3257 GCA_035763245.1 Gammaproteobacteria bacterium
ACTTCGCCGAGATGCGCCGGGGCACGCATGACGGCAACGTCCACATGGCGAGCAACTACGGCATGGCGATGCTCTACACCAGGCACCTCCCGAAGGCCGGACACGACGAGGACCTCGCACTGGCCTGGGCCAACGGCGCGATCGCGCTCGCCGACCGCCACCCGGATCCCAAGAAGCGGGTGTTCGTCGGAGCGTTCATGCGCAACGCCAGGGCGTTGGTCGAGTTGCACCGCGGCGATCTGAAGGGCTCCCTGGCGCTGGTCGAGGAGGCCATCGCGATGACGGACGCCGACCTCGACCCCGACGAGCAGCTCCTGCACCGCTCCGTGCTGTTGTACAACCGCGCGCAGATCCTGTTCGCCCTCGGCGACATGGAAGGCGGGCTGGCGGACTACGACGAGGTGATCCGCCGCGATCCGGACTACGGCGACTACTACTTCGAACGAGCAGCGAAGCGCCGGGCAGCAGGCAGGCTCACGGAGGCCCTCCAGGACTACTCCGAGGCGATCCGCCTGAGCCCGCCCTTCCGCGAGGCGCACTTCAACCGCGCGGACCTGCTGCGAGAACTGGGAGACGAGAAGGGCGCACTGCGAGACCTGGACTACGCACTCGAACTCGAGCCGGACCACGTGGACTCACTCGTCAACCGCGTCGACGTCCTCCTGGCCCTCGGCGAGACCGAACAGGCCCGCACCGACATCCGACGCGGACTGGAACTGAGCCCCCACAACGCCCAACTATTGTGCGCCGAAGGCACACTGCTCGCTGACGAAGGCGACCTCGACGCCGCATTCGCCAGCTACACGGCCGCCATCCAGGAAGACCCCGGCTTCGTCGCCCTCTGGGCCAACCGCGCCGTCCTGTCCTACTCCGCAGGCCGCATCCAAGACGCGGTCGCAGACCTGAACCACGCGATCCGCCTAAGCGACGACCCAGCACTCCGGGCCAACCGCGCCCTCGCACTCCAGGACCTCGGCGACCACGAACAAGCCCTGAAGGACCTCGACATCGCAGTCCCGGCCCTGGCAGCCCACGACCCGGACCTGCTCTACCGCCGCGGCGCCAGCCGCTACGAGCTAGGCGACACCGAAGGCGCACTGGCCGACTGGCGAGCACACTTGGCAGCCTTCACCCCCGGCCAAAGCTCGGAGCACATCACGGAGATCCGCCAGCGAGCCGGTGACTCGCTCAACGTTCCGGAAGGTGCCGCGTGAGAACCATCGCCTCCGAGCCGCGCACCGCCGACGGCGGGCGAGCCGCGGTGCTTCCGGCGAGGCGTGCCGGCGCGGCCCCAGACGGCCCAGACGCCCTCGCTCCTGACACCCTCGCCCCCGACGCCCTCGCCCCCGTCGGACCGGACCTGTTCAAAGCGGTATTCCGCAACCACGCCAACGGCGTCGCCATCATCACCGCCGGCAGCGACAACCCCGTCGGCTTCTGCGCGACATCACTCACCTCGTTGTCACTAAACCCGCCCCTCGCGTCCTTCACAATAGATCCAAGCACAACGTCATGGCAGACCGTGCAAACCGCCCCGCACGTAATGGCCCACCTCCTAGCCGACAACCAGGAGCCCCTGGCCCACACCTTCGCCACGCCAGGCACCCCCAAGTTCGGACCAACAACGCCCTGGCACCGCGGCATACACGACCTGCCCCTCCTCAACGGCGTCCTAGCCTGGCTAGCCCTAGCCACCACCACCCACCTGCCGGTAGGAGACCACGTCCTGGTCATCGGCCGCGTAGTCGCGGCCCACCACGAGCCCGCCGGCAGGCCGCTGATACACCACGACCGGACATTCGTACGCCTCGTCAATCCCTGAGGGAGCGGAGCACCCGCGGCAGTCCCGGCGGTCCGTGCCGCGGCAAGTAGTCGCCGTAGGAAAGATCGTGGCGGCGGCACCATGGTGGCCCCCAAAACATATCAAGGGCCTCGATCCGATCCCTCGGATCGAGGCCCTGACCTACGACGTCACCGGACTCCAGGGTCCGTGGGGTAACTGTTTCGGTGGACGTCTGCTTGGTGTAGTGGTTCATCTGGCTGGGGCTGTAGACATCCGCTTCGGCCGCGTTGAGGGCGGCGTCCTGGAAATAGCCGTTGTCGGTCTCGTTAATGTGGTCGCTCTGACCGTTGGCAGCTGAGGGCTCGTCAGCGGCATCCGTATTGCGGCACTGTCAGCTGGAGTGGATGAGGAAGAGGAACTACACTGCGAGCAACGCGCTGGCGACAAGAACGAACTGAAGCAACGCGCGCCTCCGCAGGCTACTCGTGAGCTGCGGGGCCTCCTCGCCTTCGCTCTGCAGCACAGCCGAGCGGCTGATGTGGTCTCCAAGGCCCGCGGAGAGGGCCAGCATCCCGAGCATGACATCGGTGAAGATCATCAGCAGTATGGGGTCGCCCTGGTGCTTGATCGCAGTCTGGCCCCCGCAGATCAGAAATGCGACGCCAATGCCCGTGGCGACGGAGCGCCGCTGACGGGCGGTCGCCACGAGCCGGCTGAACCGGACATACACGCCCGCGGCGGACAGGATCGCGGCGGCCACGAACCACCAGCTGGATATAGCGGTGCTCATCCGTACATCGAGTCTTTCAGAATTGCGGACGGGCCCATCATCGTGCCGGTGCCCGGCATCATGCTGGTCACGGTGGCCATGGTCTTGGCCGACTCACCCGATCGGTCGAGGATCGCCGCGAATGACTTGCCAGAGTACTTGACCGCCTGCTTGCCGCTTTCGTCGATAAAGGCGCCGGCGCCGTCCTGCAGGAGCTCTGGGCCAACGCCGGAGCGCAGCGAGTAACCAGGTTTTCACCGAGGGCGGCACTACCAGATCCAAGGCCGCCCATCATGGCGACCAGGCCGGCGCCCGCCAGCCAGGCCTCAGCGTCGGCGGCGTCGCCTCCAAGAGCGTAGGAGCCAGCGGCCGCTACCCCGAGGCCGATCGATGCCCGGGACGAACAGCGTGATGGCTGCGGCGCCTCCGGCGATACTGCTCGCGGCCAACAACACGTTGCCGAATATCCCAGCCTCGCGCCTTCGCCTCCTGCTTGCGCTTCTCATACGCAGTGGTCCACTGCGCCTGCTCGTAATGCGTGACCGAAATGTTGTAAACGTACCGATCAACGATTCCCTGCACACCATTGCTCGTCTGGACTCGTCCACGGTGTCGGCGTCCCGGCCGACCCCGGCCCACAGCAGCCGCCCCGAATCGTGGCAGACCACGATCGTGAGGTACTTGTGCCCCTTCTTGTAGGAGATC
>DASUBN010000063.1:0-5991 GCA_035763245.1 Gammaproteobacteria bacterium
CGACGTGATTTTCATGAAGGTTTATTATGCCGTGCCGGGCCGTATATACGGTAAGGTAAATCCCTGGATAGGGGCAACGGAGTTACCCGAAAATCGGACCGCATGCTTGGTGTTCAGATCGCGCTTAAGCGCATCACCGCATCGGCGAACTGGCGCGCACTCTCCTCCCCATCCAGGGCGCGACCGCTGCGCACCCGGAGCTCGCCGCCCACGTAGACGTCGGCGATGTCGGCGCGGCTGCCGCCGATGATGAGCGCGTCCATGAAAGTGTCCGCGTCGTGGCCCCGCAGCGAGGCGGCGTGCCGGTCCAGCACCACGACGTCGGCATAATGGCCGGCGGCGAGCGCCCCCACGGGTCGCATCAAAGCCGCGGCACCGCCCTCGCAGGCCTTGCGCCACAACGGTAGACCGAGACCATCGTCATCCGCAAGGCGCGCGCGGCGCTGGCTGCGCAGGCGCTGCCCATACTCCAGCCAGCGCAGCTCTTCGAAAGCGTCGATCCGGCAGTTGCTGTCCGAACCGATGGCGATGCGTCCGCCTTGCCGCACGAACTCGTCGGCGCCGAAGAGCCCGTCCCCGAGATAAGCTTCGGTGATGGGGCAGAGCACCACGGTAGCGCCGCTCGCGCGCATCAGGTCACACTCGCCGGCGTCCGCATGGGTGGCATGCACCAGGTTCCAGCGCTTATCCAGTTTCACGCTGCGGCCGAGCAGCGCGATGGGCGTGGCGCCGTAGAGGGCGCGGCACTCGTCCACCTCCTTCTGCTGTTCGCTCACGTGGATGTGCACCGGGAAGTCGCCGGGGATGATCTTGGCGGCGCCCTCCAGCAGCGGCCCCAGCACCTCCGGCGGTACCGCGCGCAGGGAATGGGGCGCGATGCCGAGATCCACGCCATGCAGCTCGCTCAAGAGACCGCAATAATCCTCCACGCTGCCGTGCACGAAGCGCCGCTGCTCGTCCCGGGGCGGTTGCCTGAAGCCGCCGTCCTGGTAATACACGGGCAGGAACCGCATCCGGATACCCGTCTCCTTTGCGGCGGCGATCACGGTGCGCGCCATGATGGGGCCGGGCGCGCCGTCCTGCAGGTGGTGCAGATAGTGGAACTCGGCCACGCTGGTATACCCGCCGCGCAGCATGTCCCAGAAGGCTTCCCGGGCGATGATGAACATCTCCTCGGGACTCACGCGGTTGGCGAGCCGGTACATGGCCTCGCGCCAGCTCCAGAAGGAATCGGCGCCCTTGGGCACCTCGCCGAAGCCTGCCAGGGCCCGCTGGAAGGCATGACTGTGGGCATTGGGCATGCCGGGGATGGCCAAAAAGCCATCACACTGGCCCCGCGCGGGCTCGACGCGTTGGATGCGGCCGTCCGCGTCGAGGACCAATGCCTGGTCCCGCTCGATGCCGTCCGGGGTCAGGATGTATTCAAACGCGAGGCGGGTCTGCATACTCTTATGCTCTCATAAACCGCCCCTCCGGGTATCCGCCGTGCATGACCTCTTGATCCGAAACGCGCGCCTCTCCGGTGCCGATGCCGGCGTCACCACGCTGGCAGTGAGCGGCGGCAAGATCGCGGCCTTGGGGGTGCCGGACGGCACGCCGGCGAAGGAGGTCCTGGATGCCCGCGGCCAGCTGCTGCTGCCGGGCTTCGTGGACTGTCATACCCACGCCCTCTATGCCGGCGACCGCATGGCGGAGCACGTGCTCAAGATGCAGGGGGCGAGCTATGCGGACATCGCCAAGGCCGGCGGCGGCATCCTCAGCACCGTGAAAGCCGTGCGTCAGGCTAGCGAACAGCAGCTCATAGATTCAACCCTCCCCCGCCTCGAAGCCCTGCGCACCGAAGGCGTCACCACGGTGGAGATCAAGAGCGGCTACGGCCTCGACCTCGAGACCGAACTCAAGATGCTCAGGGCCATTCGCGCACTGCCCAGTCACATCCCCATGGACATCTCTGCCACCTTCCTGGGCGCCCATGCGATACCGCCGGGCAAGAGCCGGGTGGAATATCTCGATGAAGTGGTGGAGAGGATGCTGCCGGCGGTGGCCGCGGAAGGCCTCGCGGATACCGTGGACATCTTCGTGGAACACATCGCCTTCACGGTGGACGACATGCGCCGCCTGGCGGAGCGGGTAGACAAGCTCGGCTTGAAGTTCCGGGCCCATACCGACCAGCTCTCCAACCTCGGCGCCACCCGTGTCGCGGCGGAGCTCAAGGCTCTCTCCTGCGACCATCTGGAATATTCTGACGAGGTGGATGCGGCGGCCATGGCCAAGCACGGCACCGTGGGAGTGCTCCTGCCCGGGGCCTTCTATTTCCTCAAGGAGACCCGCAAACCGCCGGTGGAACTCTTCCGCCGCCACGGAGTGCCCCTGGCGATCGCCACGGACCTAAACCCCGGTTCGTCCCCGGTGGCGAGCCTGCTCACGGCCATGCACATGGCCGGCATCCTCTTCGGGCTCACCCCGGACGAGGTCCTGGACGGGGTGACCCAAAATGCCGCGCGCGCCCTCGGCCGAGAGGATAGAATTGGCGCCCTCGCGCCGGGCCGGGACGCGGATCTCTGCCTCTGGGACCTGCCCGCACCGGCTTTCCTGGGTTATCAATTGGGGGGCTTGAAGCCCTCTATGCGGTTCTTCAAAGGTAGACGTACATGAGCCAGACGCTCGCCCTGACCGGCGCCGACCTCAGCCTCGGCCAGCTCAAGGCACTCGACCGCCACCGCTCCAGGGTGGAGCTCGCCCCCAAGGGCCGCCAAGCCATGCAGGCGAGCGTGGACACGGTGCGCCGGGTCATCGACACCGACCAGGTCTGCTACGGCATCAACACCGGCTTCGGCGCCCTGGCGCGCCAGCGCATCACCCGCGACCGGCTGACGCAGTTGCAATACAACCTGGTGCGCAGCCACGCTTGCGGCCTGGGTGCGCCTCTGCCTGCTGCCGTCGTACGCCGCATCCTACTCATGAAGGCCAACAGCCTCGCGGTGGGCTGCTCGGGCATCCGCCCGGAAGTGGTGGATACCCTGCTGGCGCTGCTCAACCACGACGTGCTGCCGGTGATCCCGAGCAAGGGTTCCGTGGGCGCCTCCGGCGACCTCGCCCCGCTCGCCCACATGACCCTCGCCCTCATCGGCGAGGGCGAAGCCGAGCACCAGGGCAAGCTCCTGAAAGGCGAAGCGGTGCTGAAAGCCGCCGGCGTGAGACCGGTGCAGCTGGAGGCGAAGGAGGGCTTGGCGCTACTCAACGGCACCCAGGTGAGCGCCGCGCTCGCCATCGAGGGTTTCTTCCGGACCGAGACCGCCCTGCTCTCCGGCATCGCGGTCAGCGCGCTCACGGTGGAAGCCATGGCCGGCAGCTACAGCCCCTTCGACGCCCGCATCCATGCCGTGCGCAACATGCACGGCCAGATCAGGGCGGCGGAGCTGTTCCGCAGCCTGCTCACCGGCAGCGAGATCTGGCAGTCCCATCAGGGTTGCGACCGGGTGCAGGACCCTTATGCCCTGCGTTGCATGCCCCAGGTCTACGGCGCCGTGTGGGACACCTTGAAGCATGCCGCCGGCGTGCTGGAGCGGGAGCTCAACAGCGTCTCCGACAACCCGCTGATCTTCGGCGCCGACGTGCTCTCCGGGGGCAACTTCCATGCGGAGGCTCTCGGCTTCGTCTCGGACTTCATGGCCATAGCCGCCACGGAACTCGGCAACATCGCCGAGCGTCGCATCGACCTGCTGCTGCGCAAGGTGAACCCGCGCCTGCCCATGTTCCTCGCCAAGGACCCCGGCCTCGAATCCGGTTTCATGATCGCCCACGTGACGGCGGCGGCCCTCGCTTCCGAGAACAAGACCCTGGCCCATCCCGCCTCGGCTGACACCGTGCCCACCTCCGCCGGCCAGGAAGATCACGTGAGCATGGCGCCCTGGGCGGGCGTGAAGCTCAACCTGATCCTGGACAACCTGTTCCGCATATTGGCCATCGAGGCGCTCGCCTCGGCCGAGGCTATCGAGTTCCTGCGTCCGCTGAAGACCACGGCCGAGCTCGAGACGGTACAAGCCGTCATCCGCCGCGCGGTGCCCGCCGGCACCCAGGACCGGCGCCTGGACGGTGACATCGCACGACTCGCCGGACTCCTGGACAGCGGTCGCTTCCTGGACGAAGCCGTTCCAGCCTTCGCCCGCACACCCCTCTGACCGATCACCTATCCGGCTTTCCTGCTCGTCGTGCAGGTAGTTCCTAGGTGAAACAATAAATGTCGTTTAATTGACATATATGTGTCGGCTCAACTATGCTTAATGTTAAAGCTATGGCGTACCTGTCCTACACGGTCCGCTAGGTTTGCGACCCCACGCGCAACGCGAGGGGGTCAGGGGCTTCTCGTTTTCCCCCTTTGACGAGAAGCCCCTATTTTTTTAACAACAGGATGTTGTTATGCCGCGCAGTATAGGGAGGTACGAAGGCGGCGTTGTTCAGGGTAATCGGATAAAAAAGCGGCGAATAACGCCAAACCTCACCCCGCCTGCTAGTCCGACTCCGTCAACCTGTCATAGCGTGCGAACACCCGGTTGTATCCGATCACGTAGACAAGCTGCAGACCTGCGGCGATAGAGAACGGCGCCACGAACAAGCCTGCGCCGATGAGCGGCCCCGCGATGCCGGGTCCCGCTGACTGAGGGATCTGGAAGCTGGCGGCGTTCACGCTGGCTGCCAACCCTCGGCGCTCGTCCCGGATCAGGGACACGATCTGCGCCTGGCGCGCGCCCACGGACGCGCCACCGGCGGCCAGGCGCAGCATGTAGACGAGCGCCGCAAGCCAGAACCAGGGTATGAAAGGCAGCACCAGAAGCAGCACCACTCCCGCGCCCCGGCTCCAGACCACCGCCCGGGAGAGGCCGTGGCGCTGGCTGAACCGGCCGGTGTAGAACGCCATGACGCCGGTGAACGCGAAGGTGCCGGCCATCACCGAGCCGATGCGCTCAGGTCCCACGCCGAAACGCAGCGCGAACCAATATGAGATGAGCGGACCTACGAGCCCCATGGAGAGCCCGTTCAGGACGTTGAGGCGTGCCAGGCGCCATAGCAGGTGGCTCTCCCAACGGTGGCGGCGCCGGACGCGGGCGCCCCGCGCCGCCGGTGCGGACTTGAGCCCCTCCTCTGCCGCATAGAGGAGCCAGAGGTTCACCGCCGCCCCGGCGATCACCAGCAGGAACAGGAAATCGTAGCTCGCCCGGGGTGAGGCGTCGGGCATCCATAGGGCATGCAGCATGGCGAGCAGCGCGCCGAAACCCATGCCGAAGAAAGCCAGGGCGTTGTTGAAGCTGTAGACCCACCCTCTCTCACGCGCCGGCACCACGTCTGCGAGCCAGGCCTGTTCCGCGGGACCGAAGGGCCCGGCCGCCCCGTTCTGGCCGCGCCCGAAGCCGCCCAGCACGATCGCCGCCGCCAGGAACGTGTGGGAATCGCTCAACAGCGGCGCGAGGCCGCAGGCAACGGTGAGCACTTCGTTCCAGATCAAAAAGGGCTTACGCCGCGACCGGTCGCTGAGATGGCCGATGAGGAGGCTGAACACCGCCGCCGATAACCCGGCGCCGCTGAGCGCAAGGCCGATCTCGAGCCCGCTCCAGTGCAGGGCATTGAGGTAGAGCGCCAGGTCCACCACCAAGGCGCCCTGGGCGACACTGCGCACGGTGCGTGCGAAAAGCAGGCGGCGGGCGGTGGCATGCACCCGGAGATGGAGGGAAGACGGATTCCGGCGTCGGACCGGGATCTTCGCGCTCATCCCCCGGGACGCCCGGCGCCCAGGTAATGGCCGTACCAGTAGGCGCTGTCGAGACGCGCACCGGACACGGATTTCCCGCTCTCCGGCGCGTGCACGAACCAGTGGCTGCCTATGTAGATGCCAACATGCATGAGGCTGCCGCTATCGCTATTGAATAACACGATGTCACCGGGTTCAAGAGCATCGAGAGCAACCCGCGGCGTCGAGTTGTATTGGCCTTACGC
>DASUBN010000064.1:0-9803 GCA_035763245.1 Gammaproteobacteria bacterium
TCTCCTGATGGCCGTTTTGAATCTGCGCAACGTTCCTGAGGAACTGGTGCGGCGGCTGAAAACAGCAGCGGCGCGAAAAGGGCAGCCGTTCCATTCCTTCTGCGTGGACCTGCTGAGTCTGGCGTTGCTCCATGGGCTGGATGTGTCGGTTGTTGGTTTGGCTGCCGATGCGGTAGCTATTGCGAAGGACCCAAGGCTTCGCTCCGCAGTTGCGCGCAGCGCGGAGATGGACCTGCCGCCGGGCGTTGCGCCGAAGGCTGCCGAGGTGCGATTTGAGCCAACCGACGATGGGCCGGCGCCGCCGGTGGATGGAGTGACCATCACCTGATGGCCGCGCAGCCGTCGCCGTTCCCTCCGCTCATTCCGCCGCCCTTCGACCTGCACCCTCCCGGATGGGAGCCCACCTGGTGGCCAATCAACGCCGCCCAGCAGGCCGCGATCAACTCCCGCGCCGAGCTGCTGCTGATGGGCGGGCAAAGCGGCGGAGGAAAAACCAGCTTCCTGGCCGCGGACGCCATGCAGGAGTTCCGCAACCCCCACCTGCGCTCCCTGATCCTGCGCACCACGCTGACGGAAATGTCCGAGATGTCGGACCAGATGCAGAGGCTCTACGAGCCCCTCGGCGCGCAGTGGCGCAAGCCCAACAAGTTCGAGGCCCATGCCTGGGTCTTTCCGAACGGCGGCACAATCACCCCGGGCTACATGCGCAACGAGAAGGACCTGAACCGCTACCAGGGCAATCCCAAAAGCCACATCGGCGTGGACGAGAGCGGGCAGCACCCAGAGAAGACCATCCGCCGGCTGCTGGGCTGGCTGGCCGCGCCGCGGCGCTCAGGCTTGTTTGTGCGGGCGCGCTTCTGCTCAAACCCCGGCGACGTGGGCCACGGCTGGCAGATGGCTGTCTTCCTGCGCGGCAAATGCCCGGTACACTTCCCGGCCACGGCGAAGGACGACCGCCCGGAGGAGACCAGCGTTTACCCTGGGAAAGTATACTTTGGCGCCCGCTGGCCTTCGGACGACGGCCTGGTGCACAAGACCACGGCCTTCATCCCGGCCAGGCTGATCGACAACCCGCTCTATGACCGGGTGAAGCTCGAGTCGCTGTTGACCCAGACCGAGGCGATCCGCATGCAGCTGCTCTACGGCTGCTGGTGCAACGCCGAGGGGCTCTATTTCCCGTTCCTGCGTCCGGACCAGATGGTGCCCTTCCAGGCGGTGCCGCGCGAGTGGTGGTGGGGCCACTTCATCTCGATCGACTACGGCTATGGGAACTCGGCCGCGGCGGCCGGGCTTTACACGATCTCGCCGAACGGCCAGGTGCTGAAGGTGGGCGAGCGGGTGGAAAAGAAGATGGCCAGCCGGGACTTTGCGCTGGGACTGTGCAAGCGGGGATTCAAGGAAACACAGAGCCCACGCCAGGCGGCGATGGCGCCGTGGCTGGCCAAGCTGAAGCCGAGGGACCCGGAGCCGCCCAGGATTCTGTGGGCGATGACCGACCCGGCCAACGACCAGCACCACGGCACGGGAAAATCGAACTTCGAGATCATGAGCGAGGTCTTCCGCGAGCACGGGATCGACTGCATCCTGGGCGCGCACGACCCCATGGGCAACGCCCAGAACCTCTACAACGGCCTGACCAACCGCAGTTTGGCGATCACGACGGCCTGCCCCTACACCTGGGGCACGCTGACCAGCCGTACGATCGACGACCGCAAGGCGGTGAAGAAGGAGAAAGGCAACCCGCAGGACGACTGCTACGACGAGACGGCCTATGCCTGGAACACCTGGATGACGCAGAGCGTGAAGCCGGCGCGGATCACCCTGCAGGAAGAGCTGGACCAGATGCGCAAGGACGGGATGGACGAGACCAGCATTGCCCGGTACAGCTGGCAGCGGGAGCAGCGGATCCGCGCCGAGGAGCAGAAAGCGGCACACGGCGTGCCGCTGACCGGGCGCAGGATCGGCCGGCGCGTGGTGCGGCGCTAGCGGGCTCCGCCGTAGATCTTCATATCGCTGCGGAGGCTTTCGATCATCTCAACTTGTTTCTTTGAGAAGTGAACCTCGTTGATGAAGATGGGGATGGGGGCGTGGACCGTGACTTTGGCGGGCGCTTCCTGATGATGCGCCCCGGGCCAGCCCTCGACGATGACGGGATAGTTCGGATTGATCTGCATGGCGTCCTCCCAATGGGTACAACTGTACCACGATTTTCCACCGGGAGTGCAAATCTTCTGGAAATCGGGGCGGTTTGGGGAGGCTGGAACGGCGGTAGGATGGAGATGCCGCCGGAGCGTCCCACAGCCCCGGCGGCGGTTCAAGCAAGTTTTGAGTTGCAGGCCCCCTTTCCTGTTGGTTTGTACACCTCACCACTTTTGAAGGCGGTGAACTCGGTCAGCAGGGGCGCGTCCTCGACGATGCGCCGCCGGCTCATCTCCAGATAATCCGGGTTGAGCTCGATGCCCAGGTAACGCCGGTTGTGGCGCAGGGCGACCAGACCAGTGGTGCCGGAGCCGGAGAAAGGGTCCATCACTAGATCGCCTTCGCTGCTGCCCGCCAGGATACATGGCCGCACCAGTTCGGTGGGGAAGGTGGCGAAGTGGGCCTCGGAAAATGGCTCGGTGCCGATCTCCCACACGCTGCGCTTGTTGCGCTTATCCACGAGGCAGCACACCTTGTCGGAAAAATCCTCATTCGACTTGATGCCTGAACCGACTTCGGCGAGCTTATGGCCCTCCCGCCCTCCGTCTCCACGGCGGTCTTGCCCCGGCCCACCCGATCTCCCCGGTACAGAACCCTTGTAACTCCTGGCGACTGCCTTCATGTTTCCGTTGGTCTTCTGACCACCGTTCGCGCGCTCACTGCCGATTTGGTTTTCCACGTCCTGCGAGAGCCGCGCGTGCGTATTGACGCTGACTGGCTCGAGAATCGCTTCCTGATCGAAGTAATACTTCGCGCTCTTAGTGAGCAGGAAGATGTACTCGTGAGCCTTGGTGCAGCGGTCGCGCACGCTCTCCGGCATAGGGTTCTTCTTCGACCAGATGATGTCCTGCCGCACCCACCAGCCATCGGCCTGCAGCGCCAGCGCGAGACGGAAGGGAATCATGACGCGGTCTTTGGGCTTGAGGCCGGTCAAACGCTTATCTCTCCCCACCCGCTTGCGGTTGTTGTCGTCGAGGTAGGATTGCTTGCCTCCCGTCTCGCCGCCCCACTTTCCATCGTTCGCGTAGCTGTCCCCGATATTCAGCCAGCAGGTGCCGTCCGCGCGCAGGACGCGCCGCACCTCGCGGAAGATGGCGACAGCGTGGGCCACGTAGAGCTCCGGCGTGGGCTCAAGGCCGAAGGACCCGAGCCAGGCTCCGCACAGCCCACAAAAGCCTGTCTCGACCGTCGCGCGCAATGGCTCGCGTTTCGCTTCCACGCCGCCCGGCTGCGCTTCGCCTCGTCCGTTGACCCCTTGCGTCCAGTTGCCCTTACCGACCTCGGTGGCCACGCTCTCGAGCGCGAAGTCATGGGCACAGGTTGGATCGCCGCCCCACACCTGCGAGGCAATTTTGTAATCCCGCAGGCCCCAGTAGGGCGGGCTGGTGACGACGCACTGGACGTAGTTGTCGGGAACCTCGCGCAGGCGGTCGAGCGCGTGGCCGAGGAGGATGGAGGCCTGCCTCACAGCGCATCCCCCATGAGGCCCGCGGGGACGTTGAAGAAGCCGAGCTGGCCCTTGAGCGGCACGGGAGCCTCGAGCGGCTGGGCGTTGCGCAGGACGAAGCCGTAGCGGCCCTGGAACCAGCGGCTGTTGTGCCGGCGCACGCAGTCGACGACCTCGGCCGAGCCGACGATCGAACCGGCCCAGGGCTGGAGGTCAGAGAGGCGCGGCGGCACGGTGATGCCGGGCTCCATAAGGGTGCGCTGGATCTCGCGAATATCTTCCTGAACGCCGTTGCCGGACCACCACTTGCCGGCGTGAATCCAGACCGGGCCGCGGAAGCTGGTCTCCCAGTCGCGGTTCTCGATGTCCTTGTAGCCGTGGACGATGTACCACCACCACGGGGCGCGGATGCTGAGGGCCTTGGTGATCAAACGGCCACCGCCTGCGGCGGGGCGAAGTGCCGCGTGCCCTTCCGTGGCCCGCGCTTGCGGGCGGTGATGATCTTGAGCCGCTCAAGAAACTCTGAGGCCACGACGTCTTTGGCGATGAGCGCGTCGTAGCCGCCCATGGCCTCGGCGATGATGGTGCGGAAGCCCTCCTGGGGCGCGAGAACGATGACCGGGACATGCGGGGCGCGGCGGCGGTTGAGAGCCTTGCCCTCCCAGTGCATGACCAGGCAGTCGAAGCTGGCGAGATGGGGGGCGGCTGCTTTGGGGCCGGGGAAGCACTCGGCCGCGTAGCCGTTGGTTTCGAGCATGAAGCGCAGGATGCCGGCACGGTCGGCGTCGGCGTCGACCACGGCGATCTTCTTCTTGGGTCTCATGGTTCCTCTCCTGCGGTCCCTTCGAGCATGGGCTGCCGCGGCTCGGGCGCGCGCACCAGCACGCGCATGGTGGGGTTCTGGCAGTCGTCGTGCACGATGTAGCAGCCGACGATGTGCCACTTGTGGCGCTGCAGGATCGGCCGCCCGCAGGTGAAGCAGGTGCGCTTTGTGGCGCCGAAGGGCCGATGGCAGGTGGGGCAGGTGTTCATCGCGATTCAATCCCTCCGAAGAGCAGCGCCTGGGCGTCGGCGATGGTGCGATTCGCGCGCGGCAGCCGGGCGCTGAAGTCGGCCCAGGGAAGCGAAGTGAGGCCGCTTTCCGTGGCCGAGGCGTGGAAGCCGCGAAGCTGTGCCTCGCTGGCGTAGGTGATCTCCCACTTGCGATCGACGCGACCCGCGCGGACCAGCGCCGCATCGAGCTTCTCGGGGTGGTTGGTGGTCATGACCAGGATGCGACCCTGGGAGGCGATGATGCCGTCGATGAAGTTCAACAGGTCGCTGGCGGTGATCTTCTCAGCCGCCGGGGCCTGTGCGGTGGTGGCAACCGGAGGCGGCGGCGTGGCTTCCTGCGCGGCGTTTTCCTTTCCTGCGGTACACTGGCTGATGCGCTCGGCGGCAGCGCCCACGCAATCAATATCCTCGATGAGTAGGATGGAGCTGGTGGCCACCGAGTCGAGCAGGTCGGTGAGATCGTCACGGCTCTTGATGCTGGCCAGGCTGAGGTAGTAGAGCGGGATGGAGAGCTCAGTGGCCAGACACTGGACGAGGGTGGTCTTGCCGGTTCCCGGGGGACCGTAGAGCAGGAAGCCGCGGCGCCAGGGAACGCCGAGGCGCTCGAAGCTGGACCGCAGCCCGAGAAAGCGGCGCGCGTCGGCAAGGACATCCTCGAGCACGCCCTCGGGGAGATAGACGGTCTCGCGGCGGCGCTCAGGGAGGGGCTTGGAGCGCCACCAGCTGGAACGGTGGTAAAAGTATTTGAGGCTGGAGGGATGGGCGTTCTCCCACTCCTGGCGTGCCTCGTCGACCAGGCGCAGCAGGAGAGCCCGGTCGCGGGTGCCCCAGATGGTGAGCGCGACGGAGCGGCGCGGCAGGAACATGGACGAGCCGCCGGGTGCCGCGCCCTGCTCCTCGCGCCGGGAGCCGAAGACGACTAGGTAGCGGCCCAGCCAGCGAAAGGGGTAGACTCCATAGGCGGGCACGAGCTCATAGTGATGGTTGTGATTGCTCTCATCCTCGTCAGCTGAGATCGCTTCCGGATGATCAGAGCGGATCGTGCGGCGGCGCAGTTGCAGCGCCGAGAGCTTGCGGTCGCGGAGACGCTTCTCGACCCAGGCCTGCAGCCAGAGGTAGGCCTCGGCATGGTCAAGTTCCTCCACCTGCACCGAAACGGTGATGCGGCGCACGAGCTGGCCGAGCGTGGTGTTGTAGAGGCGCATCCAGAAATTGCGCAGCCAGCCCAGCGCGGCGCCCCCGGCAAGGAGGAGCCACGCTGGAACGAACGGCGCGAGTTGGCTGGCTGGAAGCATCAGGCGATGACCGGGATGCCGAGTTCCTGGCTGTCGAGGTAACTCTTGATCGAGCGCATGGACTCGCCGACCCACTTGGTGCCGTCGATCGAGAACAGGGCAATGGCCGGAACTCCTTCGCCGGTCTGGCGCAGGCGAACCAGAAACTCGCTCTCGACCGGAGCCGCCTCGTCAAAGGTTCGCCGGGGGATGAGCTTGAGCCGCGGCCTGACCTGGTGCTCGCCCGTCGAGACCTCGCCCTGCTTGAGCGTGACCCGCTGGTTGATTCCGTCGTCAGCCATGTGGACCGAGCTGCCCACCGCGGTGAGGTTCGAGGCCAGCTTGAGCAGGTAGGTTCCGTCGGGATCGTTGAGCAGAAACGAGGCCTGGAAGGCGACGATGAACTTCTGCGGGTCGGTGTAGAACTCGTCGAAGCGGAAGGCGTCGAGGGGCTTGTGGGTGGCCGTGGCGAGGGTCGGCCGGCGGCCGTAGCGGTCGGCGGCGTGGGCGACGACGTCGACGTTGAGGTGATCGCGGACGCGGACGGCGAGCAGGTCGGGGTCTGCGTTGCCAAGCATGCCCGCCTTGACGGCATCGCAAAGCCCGGTGAGGGTGCTGAGTTTGAGCGTATCGGGTAGTGGCGGCAGGAGCATCTCGCCGAGGGAGCGGCCGTACTCGCCGGTTTGAGTGCTGTAGTTGTAATGTGCGTCGTCGATGGCGACGAGTACGTCGAGATCGGCCAGCTTGCCGTCGGCGCGGACGGCCAGGGCGGCGATGGAGCTGACCGTGTTGTCGTTGAGTTCGCTTTGCAGGTTCATGGAAGATTCCTTTCCTGGGTGAGAGGTTGTGGGGGCGCGCCGGCGCTAGCCGACGTTGAAGTCGATGATGTTCTCGCGGTCCTTGGGCGGCGGATCGAACAAGGTCTCCTGACGGGGATCCTGGTCGAAGACGTAGGGCTTTCCGGCGGCATCCTTGCCGATGTAGGCGCGGCTGGAGTGGTCGGCCACGGCGGCGAGCTTGATCTTCGAGCGGCTGGTGACCTGCAGGGTGCGGCGGTCGCCCTCGGGCTTGATCTTGAAGATCAGGGCGATCTCGCGGGTTGCTGTTGCCTCGGTGTCGGTGTCGGCGATGTTGGCCGCCACCTCCTCGATGGCCTTGGCGAAGAGCTCGAGCGCGGCGCCTTTGGCAATCGATCCGAGGTTGAGGGGTTCAAGGTCAGGCTTGGGCATGGGGCTCTCCTTGGGTGGGTTTGTTTTTCGGGTTTTCAACAGAGAAATCAAAAACACCCCTCCCCGTGGGAGGGGTAGGGGAGGGTTTATTCTTTATTCCTTTCTTTTTAATAGAGGCTGTCCCCGTGGGGGACAACTTCGTCCCCGTGGGGGACGGAAGTGTCCCCGGGATTTCTGTGGATAAGCCGTCTTTTACACAGGCTTTTCCAGAGGTTTTCAACAGGTTTTCCGTGTCCCCCTCGGGGACAGGTTGGGCGTCCTCGACCCGGTTGCGGGTGTTCTCGAGCATGGTGGCGAGGTGGTCCTTCTGCTCCTCGGTGAGGGTGCGGGCGAGCTTGGGAAGGGAGACCAGGCCGTAGGTGGCGGGGCGGCCGCGGCCGGCTTCAGAGAGGACCCGGACCATACCCGCCGCGACCAGCTGGCGGATGGCGCGGTGGACCGAGGAGCGGGAGAGCGCCGGGCGGCCGATGCGCGCGGCCCAGATATGCTCGATCTCCCGCGTCGAGAGCGAGGCGGTGGTGTGGCGGCCCTCGGAATGACGGCAGAGGCAGATGTAGACGCAGACGGCGTAGGGGCCCACCAGGGGCGCGAAGAGGTCGATCAGCTCGTTCTGGATCCAGAACCAGCCGGCCTCACGCAGGTCGCGGAGGAGAAAGCCCTCGGGAGATTCCACTCTGCGGCTCACAGAACGCCCACCTCATGCAGAACCCCTAGACAGTAGGCCAGGAGCACCATGGTGACGGCGATGGCCGCGATGAGGCCCAGACGCAGCACCCGGTGCCGGCGCGCGCGCTGGAGGGCTCGACGGGCCCGCTCGCTCGGGCCAAAGCGCAGCATCGTCTCTTCCATGGCGTCGAGAACGATCTCCTCGTCGAGGCGCACGACGCCATTCTCGTCGTAGGCGTAGATGCCGGCGCGGCTACGGTAGATCAGCGGCATGAGGATCCTCTTTCTTCGCGTCGCGGATGACCGCGACGTTCTCGCAGCGCAGGGCGCTGGTGCCCTTGCGCGGCGGCAGGGCGTCGAACTCGACCTCAGTCCCCGAGACCCAGTCCCTGGGCTCCAACTGGCGGCGGAGAATGAAGCAGGGTGGGTAGCCGGGGCCGAGCTCGAGGAAGCCGTAGCCGGCCTTTTTGACCGGCTGGAGGATCCCGCGCAGGCGGCGGCCCTCGAAGCGAAACGGCTTGTCCAGTGCGCCTTCCATGGTTGCCATCAGACCCCCTGCATGTTTTGGGGCGGCAGGGCGGGCAGATGGATGATCGGCTGCCCGGCGTTGGCTTTGGGATCGACGTAGATCATGCAGGAGCTGGTGAGCATGAGAGCGGCGATCGAGACCGCCTTTTCAAGGGCCACGCGCACCACCTTGGCCGGATCGACAATGCCCGCGGCGAGCATGGGACGGAAAACCTCGGCGGCGGCGTCGTAGCCGATGATGTCGCCGGTCTCGTCTTTGCCCGCGTTCTGGAGGAGCAGCTCGTCGACGACCTTTTGCGCATCGACGCCGGCATTGGTCGCGATCTGCCGCAGCGGCGCTTCCATGGCGTCGGCGAGGATGAGGGCCGCACGCTTGTAGTGCTCCTGCATGTCGGGGGCGCTTGAGCGAAGCTGCTGGGCCAGGGCGAAGAGCGTCATGCCGCCGCCGGCGACAACGCCCTCCCGCACGGCGCAGCGGACAGCGAGAACCGCATCCTCGGCCCAGTCGCGCAACGTGGCCGCCTCTTCCTCAGTGGGCGCGCCGACGCGAAGGACGGCAACCGAGCCGGTGAGCCGCGCGGCGCGCTGGAGAAGATACTCGCGGGTCTGGGGCTCGGTGGCATCGGCGGCCTGCTCGCGCAGGCTGGCGGCGTAGCGCGTCGCGATCTCGGGGTCATTGGGATCGCCCATGCAGCCCTCGAGGACCAGGCGGTCGCGGGTGATGACCGCGCGGCGGCACTGGCCGAGCCGGGCGCCGCTGGGGTTGCCCTTGGCGTCGGTGACCCACCGGGAGAGCGCTTCACCGCCATCAGTGCCCAAAACCCGGCCGCCGGTGGCGAGGGCGAGATCAGAGAGGCCAGCGCGCTTGAACTCGCCGTAGCCGGGGGCACGGACGATGCAGGTCTGGAGATTGCCCTGGCGGTGGTTGATGAGCAGCAGCTGCATGGCGTCGGAACCCGCCAGGACATCGTCGGCGAGGATGAGCAGAGGACGCTTGTCGCGCACCTGGGTGCGGCCCTCGGCGTCGGCGCCGCAGCAGAAGTTCATCAGGGGGCCGAGATCGTGGAGGCGGGGCGGCTTGCTCGTTCCCTGCGAGAGCTGGCGCTCGGTGATGAGGATCCAGGGGTTCTCAAGGACAGCAACGCCGTGCTCGCGGTCGGTGACGAACTCCGGCGAGAGAAAGCCGGCATTCATCTGGAAGCCGTCGCGGATCTCAAGGTAGGTGGTCTGGTTGGTGGAGCTGTCGAGGGTGATGGTGCCCTCGGGGCCGACCTTTTCGAGCGCCTGGGCGACCAGCGCGCCGAACTGGCTGTTGCCGTTGGTGGCGATGGTGGCGACCTGAGCGGCGATCTCGGGCGAGGCCTGTTTGGCCATGGCGCGAATGTTCTGGCTGAGCATGGCCGCGAA
>DASUBN010000065.1:0-4139 GCA_035763245.1 Gammaproteobacteria bacterium
CCCTTGGCGAGGTAGTCCTCGGGACCCGACCCCCAGGGACTAGGGAAGTCGAACACCACCATGCCGAGCACGGCGCGCATGCCGGCCTGGCGCGCTGCCTGGGCCGTGACCTCCGGGAAGAAGTACATGTCGCCGAAGCAGGTGGTGCCGGAACGCAGCATCTCGGCGACGGCGAGTTCGGCGCCGTCGCGCACGAAGTCCGCGTTCACCCAGCGGTGCTCCGCGGGCCAGATATGCTGCTTGAGCCAGGGTTCCAGCGGCAGGTCGTCGGCGAGGCCGCGCAGCAGCGTCATGGCGGCGTGGGTATGGGCGTTCACGAGGCCGGGGATGAGTGCATGCCGCGGCAGCTCCACCGTCTCGGTGGGCGTGTAGCGGGCGCGGGCCTCGGTGTAGGGCAAGAGCGCCACGATGCGGCCGTGACGCAGCGCCAGCGCGTGCTGTTCCAGCACGCGGCCTGCAGGTTCCACGGGGATGATCCAGCGGGCGTGGATCAGCGCGTCAACCGGTTCCATCGCGCGTCCGAAGGTGAAGACAGCGCTAGTTTATAGAAACCCCGCTTGCCCGTCGCTCGCCGCCGCGTGCGCGCCCTGAGCGCGCGTCACCGTGTGCGCGCGCCACACGACACTGTCGCCATGCGCGACCTGCCGCGTCGGCGGAACTCGTTCCGGATGGCGCGTGGCGATGAGGCATCGCGCTCCGGTGGCCCGGCAAAAACCGGGGCAAAAAAAGCGCCGGAAGTGTTTGAATGGGCTCAATAAATCGCCTGTTTGTGGTACCATGAATCCTTTGAGCTTTCCGCCCCCGGCGGCTCCAAAAAACCCTTAGAAATCCAGCTCTTGCATGGCCGACTTTGCCCGCGAGCTCGCGCTCGTAAACCTCGAAGAGGAGATGAAGCAGTCCTACCTGGATTACGCCATGAGCGTGATCGTGGGCAGGGCGCTTCCCGACGTCCGGGACGGCCTCAAGCCCGTGCATCGGCGCGTGCTCTACGCCATGAAGGAGCTGGGCAACGACTACAACAAGCCCTACAAGAAGTCGGCCCGCGTGGTCGGCGACGTCATCGGTAAGTACCACCCCCACGGCGACGTGGCGGTGTACGACACCATCGTGCGCATGGCTCAGCCCTTCTCCATGCGCTACGTGCTGGTGGACGGCCAGGGCAACTTCGGCTCCGTGGACGGCGATGCCCCGGCGGCCATGCGTTACACCGAAGTGCGCATGGCGAAGATCGCCCACGAGATGCTGGCGGACATCGACAAGGAGACCGTCGATTTCACGCCCAACTACGACGAATCCGAGACCGAGCCCTCGGTCCTGCCCGCCAAGCTCCCGAACCTCCTGGTCAACGGCTCCTCGGGTATCGCCGTGGGCATGGCCACCAACATCCCGCCCCATAACCTCAAGGAGACCATCGGCGCCTGCATCGCGCTGATCGACGACCCCTCCCTGAGCATCCAGGACCTGATGAAGCACCTGCCGGGTCCGGACTTCCCCACCGGCGGCATCATCAACGGTGCCCGTGGCATCCACGAGGCCTACTTCACCGGCCGTGGCCGCATCTTCGTGCGCGCCCGGGTCCATGTGGAGGGCAAGGAAGGCGCCAAGCAGTCCATCATCGTCACCGAGCTGCCCTACACGGTGAACAAGGCGCGCCTCCTGGAGCGCATCGCCGAGCTCGTGAAAGACAAGAAGCTCGACGGCATCACCGAGCTGCGCGACGAGTCCGACAAGGACGGCATGCGCATGGTGATCGAGCTGCGCCGTGGCGAGAACACCGACGTGATGATCAACAACCTCTACCAGCACACCGCGATGCAGACCGTGTTCGGCATCAACATGGTGGCGCTGGTGGACGGGCAGCCCCGGCTGCTCAAGCTCAAGGAATTGCTGGAAGCCTTCCTGCGCCACCGCCGCGAAGTGGTGACGCGCCGCACCATCTTCGACCTGCGCAAGGCCCGCGAACGCGCCCACGTGCTGGAGGGCCTCGCGGTCGCGCTCGCCAATATCGACGAGATGATCGACCTCATCAAGCGCTCGCCCTCGCCGGCGGAGGCCAAGACCGGCCTCATGGGCCGCGACTGGGCCGCCGGCCTCGTCACCGAGATGCTGAAGCGCAGCGGGGCCGAGGCCTCGCGGCCCGAGGGCCTGGCCGCCGAGTTCGGCCTCAATGCCAAGGGCAAGTACCGGCTCTCCGAGGCCCAGGCCCAGGCGATCCTGGACCTGCGCCTGCACAGGCTCACGGGTCTGGAGCAGGACAAGATCGTGAACGAATACAAGGATCTGCTCGTGCTCATCGAGGAGCTGCGCGCGATCCTGGCTAATCCTGACAAGCTGCTCAAGGTGATCCGCGGCGAGCTCACGGAGCTGCGCGAGCAATACGGCGACGAGCGCCGCACCGAGATCGTCTCGGACCAGGAAGACCTCACCATCGAGGACCTCATCTCCGAGGAAGAGGTGGTGGTGACCCTTTCCCACGCCGGCTACGCCAAGTCCCAGCCCGTGTCCGCTTACCGCGCCCAGCGCCGCGGCGGCCGCGGCAAGGCGGCGACCGCGGTGAAGGACGAGGATTTCGTGGACAACCTGTTCGTGGCCAACACCCACGACACCGTGCTGTGCTTCTCCAGTATCGGCAAGGTCTACTGGCTCAAGGTCTACCAGTTCCCGCAGGCCGGCCGCGGCGCCCGCGGCAAACCCATCGTGAACCTGCTGCCCTTGGCCGAGAACGAGCGCATCACCGCCGCCATGCCGGTCACGGAGTACTCCAAGGACAAGTTCGTCTTCATGGCCACCGGCAACGGCACCGTGAAGAAGACCTCGCTCGACAACTTCTCGCGCCCGCGCAACAGCGGCATCATCGCGCTGGAGCTCAACGCGGGCGACCAGCTCGTGGGTGTCGCCATCACCGACGGCGAGCGCGACGTCATGCTGTTCGCCTCCAACGGCAAGTCCATCCGCTTCAAGGAGGCGGACGTGCGCCCCATGGGCCGCAACGCCGCCGGCGTGCGCGGCATCCAGCTGGCTAAAGGCGAGAAAGTGATAGATCTGCTCATCGTGGCCGAGGGCGACGTGCTCACCGCCACGGAGCATGGCTACGGCAAGCGCACCCCGGCGGCCGACTATCCGGTGCAGGGTCGCGGCGGCCAGGGCGTCATCTCCATCCAGACCACCGAGCGCAACGGCCAGGTGGTGGGCGCCATCCAGGTGGCGACCGACGCCGAGGTCATGCTGATCAGCGACGCCGGCACCCTGGTGCGCACGCCGGCCGCCGACATCTCCATGGTGGGGCGCAACACCCAGGGCGTGCGCCTCATCCGTCTCGCGGACGGGGAGAAGCTCGTGGGCATAGACCGGATCGAAGGCGAAGAAGGGGATGAGAACGGTGGTGGCTGAGAAAGCGAAGACCCTGGTGGAAGGGCGCGGCTACAACTTCGGCGCGGGACCTGCGTTGCTCCCGACGGAAGTGATGCTGGAACTGCGCGATGAGCTGCTGGACTACCGCGGCACCCGCCAGTCGGTGATGGAGATGGGCCACCGCACGTCCATGTTCGAGCCCATCGCCGCCGACACCGAAGCCACGTTGCGCGCGCTCATGGGCATCTCCGCGGACTACGCGGTGCTGTTCCTGCAGGGCGGCGCCGCCACCCAGTTCGGCATGGTGCCCGTGAACCTGGCGCCGGCCCCCGGCGGCAAGGCCGACTACGTGGTCACCGGCCATTGGTCGAACCGCGCCTGGCAGGAAGGCCAGAAGCTCGCCCAGGCCCATCTCGCCATGGACGCCAAGGCCTCCGGCTATACCGACATCCCGCCGGTCTCCTCCTGGCAGATCCGCAAGGACGCCGCGTATCTCCATTACACCGTCAACGAGACCATCGGCGGCGTCGAGTTCGCCGCGGTGCCCGAGGTGGAGGTGCCGCTGGCGGCGGACATGACCTCCATGATCCTCTCGCGCCCCGTGGACGTGAGCCGTTTCGCGCTCATCTACGCCGCGGCCCAGAAGAACCTCGGCATCGCCGGCCTCACGGTCGTGATCGTGCGCCGCGATGCGCTGCGTGCGCCGGCTCCCGGCATCCCCACCATGCTCGACTACCGCGCCCACATCGAGCAGCACTCCATGCTCAACACCCCCTCGGTCTATCCCT
>DASUBN010000066.1:0-2422 GCA_035763245.1 Gammaproteobacteria bacterium
GCACCTTCGAGCTCGCGGACGACAGCCTCGACGAGCCCGTGGAGCTCCTGCAGCAGGCCATGGCAGAGAACGACCTGGCACCCGAAGACTTCTGGATCATCCGTCAGGGTGAATCCCGCCTCCTCTAGGGGCCGCTGGTCTCAGGGAGGGGCTTACGTCTTCTCCACGCAGCATGCTTTACTCCGGCCCCTCATCGAAAGGGTTGTTGGAGATACCCATGCATGCCATCGCACAACGAAGCGTAGGATCACGTCCGGAGCCATACGGCCAAGTGGAGCTCCTGCTGCTCTTCCATCCCAGGCTGCAGGTCGCGGGCCTGCGTAAGGTCCCGGCCGAGACCTGCGCCGCCGCCGCCCAGGCCTGGCTCACCCTCGATGTCTACGGCAAGCCGGCGTTAAGTGAACTCACCGGCAAGCCCGTGCTGGAAGACCTGCGCCTGGAATCGGGCGGCACGGACATCGAAGCCCTGCTGCCCGACACAATTGTGAACGAGGTCGCGGACTACCTGCTGGGCGATGCGTAATGATTTGGCAGGCTGGGTGGACTGGGAGATCACGCATGTGCCTCGCCGGCATCGAGACCGAGATCCGCAAGCTGCCCGAGCGGGAGCTTCCCGCGCCCTCCAAGCCCGCGGATCCGGACCGCACCGAGCCGCGCACCTACAGGCTGCATCCCAATCCACCGCCCGAGACCCTTCCCGGCACGGCCGCGTCTCCCCGGCTGCGGCCGGCCTGGACTCCATAGCCAATCCCCCCGGCAAGCGCGCGGCTTCCACCGATATATACTCTGCTCGGGGGTAGGCGATTGTTCAGTTTCGTCCGCAAGCATGCCGCATACGCCGGAGAGGTCCTTGCCGCCGCGGCCCTTATGGCAGCCGCGTCCTGGCTCGGCCTGCATTCCCAGCTCGACCAGAACTTCGCTCCGGTGTATCCGGAAAACGGCATCGGCCTCGCGCTCCTGTGGCGTTACGGCCCCCGCTACTGGCCCGCGGTGTTCATCGCCTCCACACTCTCCAGCCACTTCGTCGGAACCCCCCTGTTCACGGCCACCGCCGTCGGCTGGCTCGATGTGCTGCTCGCCATGGTCGCGCTCGCATGCCTGAGCCGCTGGCAGGTACAGCCTTCCCTGGAACGGCGCCGCGACCTGAGCGGCTTCACCCTCGCCATACTCATCGCCTCCTCCCTGGCGATTCCCATATATGGATACCGCGAGGTCACCGTCTTCGGTGACACGGCCGGGCACGCACTGTCCCTCGGCATCCACTATTTTCTGTCGGCCTTCTTCAGCTACCTCATCCTCACCCCGCTCATCCTGGTCTGGACCCCGGACTACCTCCAGGGCCGGAAGCGCGCCTGGAGTCTTGGCGCCACCACCCTCGCCATCCTCGCCATCGGTTGGTTGATCCTGGCTGCAGGCCCCGCGCTCCGGGAGCGTCTGCTGTTCCTGCTGGTTCCGTTCGTCGTCATGGCCGCTGTCATCGGCCGCATCGGCGGCGCCGCCCTCGCCGCCGCTTGCATGATCTTTATCCTCATGATCTTGGGCGGGCGAACCGTCGTCAGCTTGCAGGACGATGCCGTCCACACCGTCTTCATCGCCCTCGCCACTCTCACGGGCTATCTGCTCGCCGCCGTGTTCGCGGAGCGGGAACATGCCGTCGCCGAACTCAACTACCGCGCCCGTCACGACACGCTGACGGGCCTTATCAACCGCTATGAGTTCGAGAACCGCCTCCATGGCGCCATCCAAGACCGCGCCGGCCGCTATGCCCTGCTTTACCTGGATCTCGACCAGTTCAAGCTCGTGAACGATACCTGCGGCCACCTCGCCGGGGACGACATGCTGCACCGCCTCGCCGGCACCCTGGAAAGCGCCTTGCCGCCCGGTGCCGTGCTGGCGCGCCTGGGAGGAGACGAGTTCGGCTACCTGCTGCCGGCCAGCGGCCTGCCCGAGGCCGAGGCCTGCGCCTGCGGGATCCACGACACCATCCGCGGCTTCCGCTACGTGGTCGGCGAGCTAAGCTTCACGGTGGGCGGCAGCATCGGCGCCACCCTCCTCTCGCCGGATGACAGGGCGCCGGACGACGTGCTGCGCCGGGCGGACATCGCCTGTTACGCCGCCAAGGAATCCGGCCGCAACCGCACCTCGGTTTACACCCCCACCGACGCCGCCATGAACCGGCGCCACGCGGACATCTACACCCTCTCCCAACTCCAGACTGCCCTCGAAGGCGGCCTGTTCCAGCTTCACGCTCAGCGCATCCACAACATCGCGGACGTCAAGGACACCGCGCCCTTCTACGAAGTCCTGCTCCGCTACGCCGACACCGAGTCCGGCCGTGCCATCGGGGACATCCTCGAGAACGCCCAGCGTTACGGCGTCATCGCCCAAGTGGACCGCTGGGTCTTCGAACAGTCCGCCCGTT
>DASUBN010000067.1:0-3192 GCA_035763245.1 Gammaproteobacteria bacterium
ATAATGGATTTACATCGCTTGCAAAATATTATGTTATCTACTATATTTTACATAAGGCGCAAGGCTGCCTAGGCGCGCATAACAACAAACGGCATGCAGCACAGGGACATGACATGGACGACGTAGAGATCAGCCGCAAGCGGGCCGCCAACCTCACCCGGGTCATCTCCCGGGGCCTCACCGCCTGCTCCCAGGAAGGCGCGGCGGCCGATACCGAACTCGAGATGCTCCTCACCGGTCCCCACGCCAGGGCCGTGGCCCTCGGCATCCTCGAATTCCAGGCCGCCACCGCCAAGGCCGTCGCCCGCGGCGCCCGCCTCTGGCTCCCCTTCGGGGACAAGGCCAACCTGCTCTACGAACTCGTCTCCGACAAGACCGAGCTCGGCATCCAGCGCGTCAAGAACCTGCTGGACGCGGGCTGGGACCCGAACCTCAGGCTCCCCGGCAGCCACCGCACCGCCCTGATGCAGGTCACCAACAACTGGGCGCCCAACAACCGCACCGTCGTGTCCCTGCTGCTGGCCGCCGGCGCCGACGCCGGGCTCACCTCAGTGAGCGGCCAGACGGCCCTCGATTACGCCCCCACCGTGATGCGCGACTACATCCGCGCCTTCATCCGCGACGTGGAGCAGGACACCACCAACCGCACCGGCCGCAAGTGGGTCAAGAAGGCCGGCTGAACCGACGCCATCCGCAAAAGAAAAGGACGCCTCCGGGCGTCCTTTTCTTTTGCTTCGCGCGCTGATCCAGCCTGGCGTGATTCTTCAGGAGATGACGCCCCGCGTCCACCCCCTCCCCCGAAGCCGCGTTCCCCCGTAGCGGTTATCCAAGCTGACCGAGCCTATCGGCGCGGATACGTCCCGTCGCGGGACGTTATGTCACGGAAAATTACGTGACGCACCGCACTGCACACAGCACCTTCATTCTGTAGCCTAAGGCCCTGCCGTGTATCGCTATATTTTTGGAGATGGGAATATGCGCTCGATGTTCGCTCTGGATTTCGGCAAGGGCCGTGAACGGCTGCCCAACCACGTGCACGATGTCACCACCGCCACCTGCGTGTTCTGCCCCTACGGCGCCGGCGTCAAGACCGGCGACCGGGTCTACGCCTTCGACGAGAAGACCTCCCTCGACCGCCGCCAGCGCGAACGCCTGGTGGAAGTCACCGCCGTGAAGAAGTTCCGCTCCACCGGAAGGCTCATCACCCTCGATCTCGTCATCACGAACGAGACCGAGATCCTGCGCATCGCCGAGGACAGCGAGATCGCGCCCGAGACCCTCTACGAGCACCGTTCCGGCGCGCCCACCTACATTGATGAGCGCCCGCCGGTGGTGGTGTACTTCAAGCCCTGCAACGAGGAAGACACCGTCGGTTCCCAGTTCAAGCAGCGCTCCGCCAAGCCGGGCCCCCGGCGCCACTTCCGGCGCTGACCGGCCGGCGGCCCCCGGCGCGCACCGAGCCGCTGCCCTGCAGCGGCTTTTTCGTTTGTTTCAGAATGTATCGCCTTGCGGCGGCAGATTAACTCTGCTCCATGGAAGAGAACGCTCTGCCCGCCGGTCTATACTTTCAGCAAGCCTCCATGCCTCGGAGGGCTGAAACCATGAAGAAGCTGCTGATCCTCATCCTGTTGCCCCTCGCTGCCGCGTCCATGGCGACCGCCCGCGCCGACGGCCAGCCCATCTATAAATGGACCGACAGCGGCGGCACCGTGCATTACAGCGACAAGCCTCCCGAGACGTCCGCTGCGGATCTCACCACCCTGGACCTGCCCTCGCTTCCGCCCCAGGATCCGGCCAAGATCGCCGCCGATGAGGCCGCCCAAGTGGCGAGCACCGCGGCGACCCTGAAGCTGCTCCAGGCGCAGCTCGCCCTGCAGCAACAGCAGTTGGCGGTGCAGCTGCAGCAGGCGCAGCTCGACGCCGCCTTGAACCCGCCCGCCGCACCGCAGACCGATTCGACGGACGTCCTGCCCGTGGTCTACCCGATCTACGAGCACTCCGCCTTCATGCCCCATGTCTACCGGCGCAACCTCTACCTGCACCATCATGGCGAGGGGCATCCGGACCGGGGCACGCCCGTGATGCGCCCGGGCGTCGCGCCCCATCCGGGACTGGCGCAGGCGGCCATCGGTCAGCCCATCCATCCCTAAACCCGCGGGCTGAAGGCGCGAAAGGCTGCCCTGGGCAGCCTTTTGTTTTCCGGACGCGCACGTCCAGCCTGCCGCAGATTTTCCGGACCTCACGCCGGGGATACAAGCTCCCCCTTTGCCGGCGCGGCTTTTAACCCCGGTTTGCTTTGGGCGCGCCCCTGCCCTATGTTGGATGCATCGGCGCGCCGACATAATCCAGGGTGCGCTGTATCGCCGCGCAGCGAGGGCGAGACAAGGGGTAGCCACCGTGACCGAAGCCGCCGCTTCACGCATCTTCGCCCGTTTCGACGACGGGCGCATGCTGTACATGCCCGAGACGCCGCTCCTCATGGGCGGGCGCAGCGGCAGCTTCATCTTCGAGCGTCGCCACATCCCCGCTCCCGGCAAGATCCCGGCCCATACCTTCGACGAACACGTGTTCATGCTCCCCGTGGGCGATGAGGCCGTGCGCTTCAGCAGCCGCCTCAACGGCCGCAACCTGAAGGGCCTGGTGGAACCCTGGCGTTTCCGCTTCCTGGCGGCGGGCGACACGCTCTCCACCACCTGGGACACACCGATAGAAGCCATATTCATGACCCTGAACCCGGAGCTCCTGCCCCTGTCCCTGGGCGAGGAAGCCCTGGCGCGCCCGGTGGACCTGGCCTCGAACATCATGCCCCACGAGGACCTGCTGCTCGCGCAGCTCAGCCTGGCGATGCAATACCACATCCGCGGCGGGCGCCGCGCCGGCCTGGTCTTCGAGCAATCCCTGCTCGCCGCCGTCGCCGCACATCTTTTCGCGGCATACGGCACGGGCAAACGCGGCAAGATCCGCAACTCGCCGCTCACCCGCCGCAACCGGGCGCGCATCGAGGACTATGTCCGGCAGAATCTCGGTCGTGACATCGGTCTCGCCGAGATCGCCGCCGTGGTGGGGATCAGCCCGCGCCAGCTGAGCCGCGCCTTCCGCGCCGCCACCGGCCAGAGTCTCTGGCAATTCGTGATCGAGTGCCGGGTCCGGGAAGCGACGCGCATGCTCGCCCGCAACCGCAACCTGTCGCTC
>DASUBN010000068.1:0-3328 GCA_035763245.1 Gammaproteobacteria bacterium
ACTACCGCCACTTCAATTCCGCTGCGCTCATCGACGCCGCCGACGGCTACATCGCCCAGATCAAGAAGGGCGGCAAGATGATGGTGACGCTGGCGGGCGCCATGAGCACCGCCGAGCTCGGCCTGTCGCTGGCCGAGATGATCCGCCGCGACAAGGTCCACATCATCACTTGCACCGGCGCCAACCTGGAGGAGGACATCTTCAACCTGGTGGCCCACGACCACTATGTGCGCGTACCCAAGTACCGCGAGCTCAGCCCCGCCGACGAGCAGAAGCTGCTGGACAAGCACCTCAACCGCGTCACCGACACCTGCATCCCCGAGGGCGAGGCCATCCGCCGCATCGAGCACGCGATCCTCGCCGAGTGGCAGGCCGCGGACAAGCAGGGCGAGCGCTTCTTCCCCCACGAGTTCTTCTACAAGCTGATCCGCTCCGGCGTGCTGAAGCAGCACTTCCAGATCGATCCCAAGGATTCCTGGATGGTGGCGGCCTGCGAGAAGAACATCCCCATCATCGTCCCCGGCTGGGAGGACGCCACGCTGGGCAACATCTTCGCCGCCCACTGCATGAAGGGTGACATCAAGAACGTGCACACGGTGCGCACCGGCATCGAGTACATGATGTTCCTGGCGGACTGGTACCGGAAGAACTCCGGCGGCGCCGGCGTGGGCTTCTTCCAGATCGGCGGCGGCATCGCCGGCGACTTCCCCATCTGCGTGGTGCCGATGCTGGAGCAGGACATGGAGCAGCCGACGCCGCTGTGGTCCTACTTCTGCCAGATCAGCGACTCCACCACGAGCTACGGCTCCTACTCGGGCGCCGTGCCGAACGAGAAGATCACCTGGGGCAAGCTGGGCCCCGATACACCCAAGTTCATCGTCGAGTCGGACGCCACGATCGTTGCACCATTAATATTTGCCTGCGTTTTGGATGCCTGAGGACCCGAGGAACGGCGCCGCGAGGCGCCGTTTTTTTTCATGAAAAGCATCCCCAGGAACGCCGCCCTCATCCTCATCGACATCCAGCAGGGTTTCGACGCGCCCGGTTATTGGGGCGAGCGCAACAATCCCGGCGCCGAAGGGCAGGCCGCGCGGCTCCTCGACGCCTGGCGCTCGAGTGGTCGGCCGCTTTTCCACGTGCGGCATCTCTCGAAGAATCCGCGTTCGCCCCTGGCCCCCGGCCAGCCGGGCTCCGAGATCAAGCCCGAGGTCAAACCCCTGCCCGGCGAGCCCGTCATCGAGAAGAGCGTCAACAGCGCCTTCATCGGCACCGACCTCGAGGCGCGGCTGCGTGGAGCGGGCGTCACGCAGCTCGTGGTGGCGGGGCTCACCACCATGCATTGCGTCTCCACCACCGTGCGCATGGCGGGTAACCTGGGGTTCGACACCGTGCTCGCCGCGGACGCCTGTGCCGCCTATTCCCAGACGGGCTATGATGGGAAGAAGTACGACGCCGAGACCATGCACGCCACCGCCTTGGCGAGCCTGCACGGCGAGTTCGCGGAAGTGGCGGACACCGCCGAGATCCTGAAGGCGCTCCAGACCTGAAACAGAGGTGCGCATGTCCAAGTTCCTCGCCCTGTTGCTCACCTTGTTGCCGGTCGCCGCTGGCGCCGACGGCCTGCCGTCCGCTCCCTACATCGAGGTGAGCGGCCACGGCGAACTGCACGTGGCGCCGGACCTGGCCTACGTGAACCTGACCCTGGAGAAGACCTCCATGGACGCGAAGGCGGCGCGCGCGGACGTGGAGAGCCGCGCCGCCAAGGTGATCGCCCTGGCGCGCCGACTCGGCATCGCCGAGAAGGACATCAAGGCCCCCGCGGTCACGGTCTATCCCCAATACGAATGGCACCAGACCCCGTCCGGTGACGGCAAGCAGGTGTTGGTGGGTCAGCACGTGACCCGCAGCATCAGCCTGACGCTGCGCGACCTGTCCCGCTACGGCGCGTTGGCGGACGGCTTGTTCGCGGCCGGCGTCACCCGCCTCGACAACGTGGTACCCGACCGCGGCGACCGGGACCAACTGCAACTGCAGGCTCTGGCCCAAGCGGTGCAGGACGCCCATGGGAAGGCAGAGGCTCTGGCCGCCGCCGCCGGCGTGACCCTGGGCGCTGTCTACCGGATATCGGAGCAGGAGGGTTCCCGCGGTCCGAGGCCCATGATGATGGCCGCCGCCCGCAGTGCCGGCGGCCAGGAACCGGAGTTCCTGAGCGGCGAGATCGAGATAGACGCGGACGTGGCGGCCTACTACCTCATCGGCCATTGAGCCTTAAGGCCGGCCCCGCGGGCGGGAATGGGTAAGTATGACTTGGAGAGGGGGATGGCCTAAAATACGCCCCCTTCGACTTTTCCCACCATCGCTGATTCCATCATTCTCCATCGGAGGAAGCATCATGAAGAAGTTGTTCATCGCCATCGCGGCTCTGGCCGTGGTCCTCGCCGGTTGCGCCAGCATGGGCGGTGGAGCGTCCGGCGTCGACGTGCTGCAGACCGGCAACCACAGCGCCCAGAAGGACGAGGCATTGAAGGATTTCCACAACCAGGCCGACCTGGATGCGTTCATGGCGACCGCGTTCGACAAGGGCGATGCCCCGAGCCTCAAGGTGGACTGGAACACCCAGATGGTGCTGGTGTTCTTCATCGGCGCCAAGCAGAACACCGGCATCCGCGCCGCTTTCACCAAGGTGGATGAGACCGGCGCCCAGGTGCAGGTGTCCAGCAAGGTCGTGATCCCCTGCGAGAAGCAGAGCCGGCCGGAACCCTCGAGCCCGTACGTCATCGGTGCGGCGCCGGCTAGCACCAAGCCCGTGAACTTCAACGACCCGGACGTGGAATACCAGAAGTGCTGATAACCGGCTGACCTTCGGACATAAAACGGGCCGCCAGAGCGGCCAGTGAATTGAGGCATGAAAATTCCGTCCTGGAATTTTCATGCTCGGTGAGTCCGGTACAGGCCCGGACTCACCTCCGCCGAATCAAGCGCTTAGGCGCTTGATTCGCGGGCAGCACCTCCCTGTACTGCAACGGGCCGCAAGAGCGGCCCGTTTCTTTTTATGTACAGTCGCTTACACCCTTTCCCGGGGGTGGTGCTAGGCTTTAGGGCATGAAGAAGAAAACCCCGGCCCGGCCCGCGGCCAAGAAGAAAGCGGCGCCCAAGAAAGCCCGATCCAGGAAACTCACCGCGAAACCCGCGGCGAAGAAGCCGCGTCGGGCTGCCGCGAAGGCGAAGCCCGTCGCGGCCAAGGCGGCGAAACCGGCGGACAAGACCGTGCTGGCGTCGCTCCAGATGCACCTGCCCATCCATGCCGCGCCCCACAAGCCGGGCCTGC
>DASUBN010000069.1:0-7056 GCA_035763245.1 Gammaproteobacteria bacterium
TCCGACGAGACCACCCTCGACGTGGAGCAGTCCGGCGGCATCGCCCCGGGCGCGAAGGTCATCGTCTACGCGGCGCCCAACACCGACCAGGGCTTCGTAGACGCCTTCGCCCAGGCCATCGACAGCAACCGGGCGGACTCCATCTCCTGCAGCTGGGGCGAGTGGGAGATCTTCCCGGACCAGAACTCGGTGAATGATCCCAACAGCAACCGTCTCGAGACTTCGCTGCAGGCCTTCAACAACCTGTTCATCCAGGCGGCCTTGCAGGGCCAGAGCCTGTTCTCCTCGGCGGGCGATGCCGGCGCCTATGACGCCAGCGAGTTCTTCCCGCAGCCGCAGTTCACCACGGTGCTCTCGGTGGACAACCCCACGGACGAGCCGTTCATCACCTCGGCCGGCGGCACCACGCTGCCGGGCACGCAGGACTTCGGCGCCCTGGGCAGCATCACCATCAACCAGGAACAGGCCTGGGGCTGGGACTACCTCGTGCCCCTGTGCAGCGAGCTGGGACTCGATCCGGTGAGCTGCGGGATCTTCCCGGGCGGCACCGGCGGCGGCGTGAGTTCCTTCGTGAAGACCCCGTTCTACCAGTTCTTCGTGCCGGGCATCCAGAAGACCCAACCCAACCAGGCGCTGGTGGACACCTCCCAGACGCCGCCCCAGACCCTGGCGACGCTGCCGGGAGACTTCCACGGGCGCAACGTGCCGGATGTGTCCTTCAACGGCGACCCGGACACGGGCTACATCATCCCTTACACCTCGGACCGGCACGGCTTCGAGACCCTGACCTTCTTCGGCGGCACCAGCTTCGTGGCGCCGCAGCTGAACGGGGTCACGGCCCTCTTGGACCAGTCCGTGCACGGGCGCGTCGGCCTGCTCAACTTCGCGCTCTACGGCATGGTGTTCTTCCACGAGGCCTATGGCGGCAGGCATCCGCCGCTGCGGGACATCACCGCCGGCGACAACTGGTTCTACAACGCCGCGCCGGGCTATGACCAGGCGAGCGGCGTGGGTGTGCCGGACGTGGCCAACCTGATCCGGGCCTTCCACTGAGCATCCGCCAAGACTGAACAAGGACGGGCGGCCTAGGCCGCCCGTCCTTTTTTGCGACTCAAAAAGAAGAAGCCGGCTGTTAGCCGGCTTCTTCAAAAGACTGGACGAAGGCGTCTTAGGCCTTCATGGCCTTGATGTGGGCGTTGAGGCGGCTCTTGTGGCGGGCGGCCTTGTTGCGGTGCAGCAGGCCCTTGTTGGCCATGCGGTCGATGACCGGCACCGCTTCCTTGTAAGCGGCCTCGGCCTCGGCCTTCTTGCCTTCGCCGATCAGCTTCACGACCTTGCGGACGTAGCTGCGCGCCATGGAACGCATGGCGGCGTTGTGGTCGCGGTGCACCAGCGCCTGGCGGGCGCGCTTCTTAGCTTGCTTGGTATTGGCCAAAGTCGACTCCTGGACTCGTATACGGCCGGGCTGCCCCGGAAAGGGTGCGTACTATACGGATTCCGGCCGGTTTTCGCAACGAAAACCGGGCTAAGGTACTGCCAGGGCTGGCTTTTCGGGGCTGGCGCGATGGTTCGAGGCCCGGAAGGCCGGTATCATGGCGGCCATAAGACGTCCCGTTCCCAGGACCCCCAAGGCCCATGTCCCGCGCGCTGTTCAAGGCCACCTCTCTGGTCGGGGGTATGACCCTCCTGTCCCGCATCCTGGGCTTCGCCCGGGACATGATGCTGGCCCGGTATTTCGGGGCCGGCATGGTGATGGACGCCTTCACCCAGGCCTTCAAGATCCCCAACTTCGGCCGCCGCACCTTCGGCGAGGGGGCCTTCTCGCTGGCCTTCGTGCCGGTGCTGTCGGAGTACAAGGCCACCCGCAGCCAGGAGGAGGTGAAGCGGCTCACGGACCGGGTGGCCGGGAGCCTGGCGCTGGTGCTGTTCGGGGTGACGTTGGTGGGCGTCATCGGCGCGCCGGTGGTGATGTGGGTCTTCGCGCCCGGCTTCAGCAACGACCCGGACAAGTACGCGCTCGCCGTGCGCATGCTGCGGGTGACCTTCCCTTACCTCATGTTCATCTCGCTCACGGCCATGGCCGGGGGCATCCTCAACACCTACAGCCGCTTCTGGGTGCCGGCCTTCACGCCGGTGCTGCTCAACATCACCATGATCCTGGCGATCATCTACCTGGCGCCGCACCTCAAGGAGCCCGGCATGGCGCTGGCCTGGGGCGTGTTCATCGCCGGCGTGGTCCAGCTCGCCTTCCAGCTGCCGTTCCTGGCCCAGATCAAGCTGCTGCCGCGGCCGCGCCTCGGCGAGACCCACGAGGCGGTGACCCGCATCATGAAGCTGATGCTGCCGGCGGTGTTCGGCTCTTCGGTGCAGCAGGTGAACCTGGTGGTGGACTCCATCATCGCCTCGTTCCTGGCCACGGGCAGCGTGAGCTGGCTCTACTACGCCGACCGGATGCTGGAGTTCCCCCTCGGGGTGTTCTCGATCGCCCTCGGCACGGTGATCCTGCCCAACCTGGCGCAGCACTACGCCCTCAAGAACGGCATCGGCTTCTCCGCGACGCTGGATTGGGCGCTCAGGCTCACGGCGGTGGTGGTGCTGCCGGCGGCCATGGGTCTGTTCGTGTTCTCGGGACCGCTGCTCGCCACGCTCTTCAACTACGGCGCCTTCGACGCCCATGACACCGTCATGGCCACCTGGGCGCTCACGACCTATTCCAGCGGCCTCCTGAGCTTCACCCTGGTGAAGGTGCTGGTGCCGGGCTTCTACTCGCGCCACGACAGCCGGACACCGGTGCGCATCGGGGTGATGGCGGTGCTGGCCAACTTCGTGCTGAACATGCTGATCACCGTGCCCTGGGCGCGGGCCGGGTACATGGCGCCGCACGCGGGCATCGCGCTCTCGACCTCGCTGGCGGCCTTCCTCAACGCCTGGCTCCTGTACCGGGAGCTGCGCAAGACCGGCGTGTACGCACCCACCCAGGGCTGGGGCAAGCTGCTCGCCCGGGTGATGGCGGCGAACCTCCTCATGGGGGCGGTGCTGTATTTCTGCGCCGGCGACCTCGGCAGCTGGATGGCGGAGAGCGCGCTGCACCGCATCGAGCATCTCGCCGCTTGGATGCTCGCGGCCATGGCGATCTATTTCATCGCCCTGTTCGCGCTGGGCTTCCGGCTCGGGGATCTGAGGGTCAAGGGCACGCACCTGCCGAGCGGCGCGACCCCGGTCTGAAGCCATGGAACTCGTCCGGGGACTGGAGAGCCTGAAACCGCGCCACCGGGGCGCGGTGGCGAGCATCGGCAACTTCGACGGGGTGCATCTCGGGCACCAGGCGGTGCTGAAGCAGCTCACGGCCAAGGCGCGGGAGCTGAAGCTCCCGGCCACGGTGATCGTGTTCGAGCCCATGCCTCTCGAGTATTTCTCCCGGGGCCAGCCGCCGGCCCGGCTCACCCGCTTCGGAGAGAAGTGGCGGCTCCTGGCGCAGGCGGGGGTGGAGCGGCTCCTGTGCCTGCGCTTCGATCGGAAGCTCGCGGAGATGCCGGCGGAGAGCTTCATCGAACGGGTGCTGGTCCAGGGCCTGCAGGTGCGTTACCTCGCGGTGGGCGACGACTTCCGCTTCGGCAAGGGGCGGCTGGGGAATTACGAGCTACTGAAACAGGCGGGCGCGACCCACGGTTTCGAGGTGACGGACAGCGCGAGCCTGATATTGGACGGGGAGAGGGTGAGCAGCACCCGCATCCGCTCACTCCTTATAGATGGAGATATGCCGGGGGCGGCCAGGCTTCTGGGGCGGCCTTACAGCCTGAGCGGACGGGTGATGCATGGCGAGCGGCTGGGCAGCAAGCTCGGCTTCCCCACCGCCAACCTGGCGTTGCGCCGCAAGCTCACGCCGGTGGGCGGCATCTTCGCGGCGCGGGTGAAGGGCCTCGGGCCCGAGCCGAGGGATGCGGCGGCCTACGTGGGCGTGCGTCCGGCGCTGGGCGGTACCCTGCCCGTGCTCGAGACGCATCTCATGGATTTCTCCGGTGACCTCTACGGCCGGATGCTCACGGTGGAACTCCTGGCGCACCTGCGGGAAGACCGGCACTTTGATAGTCTGGACGCCTTGAGCGCCCAGATGCAGCAAGACGTGCGGGCGGCCTCGCGCTGGCTCGCGGAACACAGGACCTGAAAGCAAGACGAATGGACAAGCAATCCGACAACGCCGTCGACTACAAGAGCACCCTCAACCTCCCGCGCACCGACTTCCCCATGAAGGCGAACCTGCCGGGGCGGGAGCCGGAATGGCTGAAGCGCTGGGCCGAGGAGGACCTCTACGGCCGCATCCGCAAGGCGCGGGCCGGCCAGCCCCGCTTCGTGCTGCAGGACGGGCCGCCCTACGCCAACGGCGACATCCACATCGGCCACGCGGTGAACAAGGTCTTGAAGGACATCGTGGTGAAGTCCCGTTCCCTGGAGGGGATGGATGCCCCTTATATACCGGGCTGGGACTGCCATGGCCTCCCCATCGAGCTCATGGTGGAGAAGAAGGTGGGCAAGGCGGGCCAGAAGGTGGACGCCAAAGCCTTCCGGGCCGCCTGCCGGGACTACGCCCGGGAGCAGGTCTCGCGCCAGCGGGAGGACTTCAAGCGCCTCGGCATCCTGGGGGATTGGGAAAAGCCCTATCTCACCATGGATTTCGCCTACGAAGGCAACCAGCTTCGGGCCCTCTCGGAAGTCATCAAGCGCGGACACCTATATAAAGGTCTCAAGCCCGTCTACTGGTGCCTGGACTGCGGTTCGGCCCTGGCCGAGGCGGAAGTGGAATATGAGGACAAGACCTCGCCGGCCGTGGACGTGCGCTTCCCGGCGGCGGACGAGGCGGACCTGCTCAAGCGCGTCCACGGCGCCGCAGGTCAGGGCCCGGTGTCGCTGGTCATCTGGACCACCACGCCCTGGACCCTGCCGGCAAACCAGGCGGTGGCGCTCAACGGCGAGATCGAATACGCCCTGGTGCAGTTCACTTCCGACCGCGGCATGGAGCGGGTGCTGCTCGCCAAGCCGCTGGTGGAGGCGGTGATGCAACGCTGGGGGATCCAGGACTTCCGCATCGTGGGTCAGGCCATGGGGGCGGCGCTGGAAGGCGCGAAGCTCAGGCATCCTTTCTACGAGCGGCAGGTGCCCGTGATCCTGGGCGAGCATGTGACCCTCGATGCCGGCACGGGCGCGGTCCACACGGCGCCGGGCCATGGCCAGGAAGACTTCGCCGTGGGGCAGAAGTACAAGCTGCCCGTGGAGAACCCGGTGGACGCGAACGGCGTCTACCTGCCCTCTACCCGGCTCTTCGCCGGGCAGCACGTGTTCAAGGCCAACGACCACATCGTCAAGCTCCTGGCGGAACAGGGCATGCTGCTGTTCCACGAGGCCTACCGGCACAGCTATCCCCACTGCTGGCGCCACAAGTCGCCGGTGATCTTCCGGGCCACGCCCCAGTGGTTCATCAGCATGGACCAGAAGGGACTGCGAGCCGCCGCCATGGCGGACATCCAGAAGGTGCAGTGGATGCCGGACTGGGGCCAGAACCGCATCGAGGCCATGGTGGCCAACCGGCCGGACTGGTGCATCTCGCGCCAGCGGACCTGGGGCGTGCCCATCGCGCTCTTCGTGCACAAGGAGACGGGGGAACTGCATCCGCGCACCGCGGAACTGCTGGAGCAGGCGGCGGAGCGGGTCGAGGAACACGGCGTCGACGCCTGGTTCGACCTGGATGCGAAGGAACTCCTGGGTGACGAAGCGTCCCACTACGACAAGGTGCGGGACATCCTGGACGTGTGGTTCGACTCCGGCGTGGTGCACTACTGCGTGGGCGAGAAGCGCCTGGGCCTCGGCGCCGACGTCAGCGCCGACCTCTACCTCGAAGGCTCGGACCAGCACCGCGGCTGGTTCCAGTCATCCTTGCTCACCTCCGTGGCCATCCACGGCAAGGCGCCCTACAAGGCGGTGTTGACCCACGGGTTCACCGTGGACGAGCAGGGCCGCAAGATGTCCAAGTCCCTGGGGAACACCGTGGTGCCCCAGAAGGTGATCGGCAGCCTCGGCGCCGACGTGCTGCGCCTCTGGGTCGCGGCCACGGACTACAGCGGCGAGCTCGCCATCTCCGACAACATCCTGAAGCACATGGCGGAAGCCTACCGGAAGATGCGCAACACCACGCGCTATCTCCTGGCGAACCTCTACGATTTCGACCCGGCCCGGCACGCGCTGCCGGCGGAGAAGATGCTGGAGCTGGACCGCTGGCTGCTGGCGCGCGCCGCAGAGCTGCAGGTGGAAGTGCTGGAGGCTTACCGGAACTACCAGTTCCACCTGATCTACCAGAAAGTCTACGGCTTCTGCGTGGTGGACCTGTCGAGCTTCTACCTCGATGTGATCAAGGACCGGGAATACACCACCCGCGCCGACAGCGTGGCGCGCCGCTCCTGCCAGACCGCCATGTACCACGTGGCGGAGGCCATGGTGCGCTGGCTGGCGCCCGTCCTCAGCTTCACGGCAGAGGAGATCTGGCATTTCCTGCCGGGCAAGCGCGAGGCCTCCGTGTTCCTGGCCACCTGGCACGCCCTGCCCGGGGCGGGGAAGGTGGACATGCGCCGCTGGCAGCAGGTGCTCGCGGTGCGCGAGGCGGTACGCAAGGAACTCGAGAAACTGAGGGTGGCGGGCGCCATCGGTTCCTCCCTGGATGCGGAAGTGGACCTCTACTGCGAACCGGAGCTGATGCAGGCCCTCGGATCCCTCGGCGACGAGCTGCGCTTCGCCCTCATCACTTCCTACGCCCGGGTGCACGGCGACGAGCCGCGGCCCAAGGATGCGGTGGCGGGCGAGGAGAGGGAGGGGCTGTGGGTGAAGGTTGCCCCCTCCAAGCACACCAAGTGCGTGCGCTGCTGGCACCACCGGGAGGACGTGGGGGCCGACAAGAAACACCCCGAACTCTGCGGCCGGTGCGTGACCAACGTGGATGGACCCGGTGAAACGCGGAGATTTGCCTGAGATGAAGAACATCGCGCTGCCGGGGAAATCCAACTGGTTTTG